>NZ_CADEPK010000022.1 GCF_902829255.1 Metabacillus niabensis
TTTCTCTGTTGGTCGATTCTTCCTAAAACACCAATATTCATGATGAAAATGATTGAATTATGTAATAAAATCATATAAGATAAGCGTGTTGAGTGTAATTTTATATTCTATGATGTATAGAATTTAACAAAACTGTGAAGAAATGAAGACTAATAAGAGTCCATCCCTTTTGGGAGGAGGTGAAAGGCATGAATAAAACAGAACTTATCAACGCAGTAGCTGAAGCTAGTGAATTATCTAAAAAAGACGCAACAAAAGCAGTTGATGCTGTTTTCGATACAATTTTAGATGCACTAAAAGACGGTGATAAAGTACAACTTATCGGTTTTGGTAACTTCGAGGTTCGTGAGCGTGCTGCTCGTAAAGGACGTAATCCTCAAACTGGTGAAGAAATCGAAATCGCTGCAAGCAAGGTGCCTGCTTTCAAACCAGGTAAAGCGCTTAAAGACGCAGTTGCAGGAAAATAAGTTAAGTTTGTCATGTAATGTCTA
Source organism: Metabacillus niabensis (assembly GCF_902829255.1). Lineage (GTDB taxonomy): Bacteria > Bacillota > Bacilli > Bacillales > Bacillaceae > Metabacillus > Metabacillus niabensis. The sequence continues at coordinate 492 of NZ_CADEPK010000022.1, forward strand.
AGTTACATACAATCGTTAAGCCCCTTATCTAAGGGGCTTTTCATATTAAAATGAGAAAAAACATAAAATTAAGCTTAAGGTATAGGGAAAATCAAGCTAGTGAAGCTTGTTAGCATGTATTGATTAATTCTTGATTTGCCTCGACTACTAATTATAGACTGCATTTTTGCTTTTAGCTGTGAACATATGCTAGAATCTGTATTAAAAGCACTTTCAGGAGGAAAGTAATGGGACAGGTTGACTTAAAAAAGATTGAGCATGCAGTAACACTAATTTTAGAAGCAATAGGTGAGGACCCTTCCCGTGAAGGTTTATTAGACACACCTAAGCGTGTAGCAAAAATGTATGAGGAAGTTTTTAGCGGTCTTAATGAAGATCCTGCTGAGCATTTTAAAACAATCTTTGGTGAGAAGCATGAGGAATTAGTTTTAGTAAAGGATATATCTTTCTTTTCGATGTGTGAACATCATTTAGTTCCCTTTTTTGGTCAAGCGCATGTTGCCTATATTCCAAAGGGAGGAAAGGTTACAGGACTTAGTAAACTCGCTCGTGCGGTAGAAGCTGTTGCAAAAAGACCACAGCTACAAGAAAGAATAACTTCGTCTATAGCAGATAGTATTGTTCATTCACTTGAGCCTTATGGCGTAATGGTTGTGGTTGAGGCTGAACATATGTGTATGACAATGAGAGGTGTAAAAAAGCCGGGAGCTAAAACAGTTACTTCTGCTGTTAGAGGAGTATTTCTAAAAGATGAAGCTGCAAGAGCAGAGGTTTTATCATTGATTAAACGTTAGATATTGACTTAAGCAGTAAAAGCAATTTTTAATATGAATGAATCATTACATAATGTTAATATAGATAAGATATAAATAAAACATAAAAAATCAGGGCGGTGCAAGAATGAATCCAAAAAATGACTATGTTGTCATAAAAGCAATTGAAGACGGTGTAAATGTAATTGGGCTTACTAGAGGTTCTGATACAAGATTTCACCATTCTGAAAAATTAGATAAAGGCGAAGTTATGATAGCTCAATTCACAGAGCATACGTCTGCAATTAAAGTTAGAGGAAAAGCACTTATTCAAACAGCAATTGGCGAGTTAGAAAGTGAGGCAAAAAAATAAGCAGGTCATCCTGCTTAATTTTGCATTTATTTATGTTTGCCTATCGGTATTTTAAGGTGGCTTATGTTATAGGAGCTGGAGCCGTACAAGACTCGATATGCTCTTATTTTTTTGTCATTCTTCATGCATCATTGACACTAAAATAGGAAAACTTATATCAACCCATAAAATGATTTTAAACGATCTAATGGTCATCTATATGTTATAATGAATTTGTTTAATTTTAATCATCATACGTTTTTTGAATATGGAAGTTAGCGAAAAGTATCCTTTCATTGCTACCATCCGATCATGATTATATACCTATTGGTTCATCATGTGTTATTCATAGAGAGAGAATGTTAAATTGGGGACAAGGGTGATATATTTGCAGGACATCTATGTAAAATTATCGGAAATCAAATTAATGATCCAAAAAAAGATTCGTCATTCCTTAGTGGAGAAGTATATACCTTCACCAACGATTGATGAGGATAAACTGTTGCTTTTATATGCAATTTTTGATGAGATAGATCTTTCTATTAGTAAAAAAGAAAGCTATATCGTGACAGTCATGCTTGTTCAAATTGCCCTAGACACACATGACAAAGTGACGAATCATCGTGATGCGGAATCAACCGAATTTATTCAGAGACAAATAACAGCTTTAGCAGGTGATTACTATAGTGGGTTATATTATTTGTTGCTATCTGAATTAAAGGACATCAAAATGATTCGAACGTTAGCAGAAGCAATTAAGGAGATTAATGAACATAAAATTAAACTCTATCATGATAAAGTGTTAACTCAGCAAGCAAAAATGGAAAGTGAGCTTATTGTTGAAACTACTTTGTTTCAAAAGGTTACCGAACATTATAATCTCGACTTTTGGAGCTTGTTTTCAAAGAAGTTTCTAACATATAAAAAGCTATCTCATGAAAAATTTCATAATGAAGACGGGCAAAGCAATCTAGGCATGATTATTAATAAAGAACCATTCCCAATTAGCTCCTTTAAAAAAGCATATGAATCATTTTATGAAGAAACGGCATCTTTGCTTGATGTTTGTTTATTTAAGACACCTTCGATAAAAGATATATTGTTTAAACGACTACAAAATATTCGTTTTGATGGAACATTACATTATAATAAGACAGTGGAAGAAGGTTTGTCATAATGCAACAATCGAAAGAAGAAAGAGTCCATAGTGTTTTTGAGAAAATATATCAAAACTATGACCAAATGAATTCCGTTATTAGTTTCCAAAGACATAAAGCCTGGAGAAAAGAAACGATGAAAAGAATGCAAGTGAAACCAGGTCAAAAGGCTTTAGATGTCTGCTGTGGTACCGCTGATTGGAGTATCGCACTAGCTAATGAAGTGGGGAAAAATGGAGAAGTATTTGGTTTGGATTTTAGTGAGAATATGTTAAAGGTCGGCAAACAAAAGGTTGAAAATTTAGGTTTAGCAAATGTGACATTGCTACACGGTAATGCAATGGAGCTTCCTTTTGAGGACAATTCATTTGATTTTGTTACTATAGGGTTTGGATTAAGGAATGTTCCAGATTATATGCAAGTATTGAAGGAAATGAATCGTGTACTAAAGCCAGGCGGTAAGGCTGTATGCTTGGAAACCTCACAACCTACTGCACCTGTTTTCAAGCAATTTTTTGCAATATATTTCCGGTATATAATGCCGTTATTTGGAAAAGTATTCGCTAAAAGCTACAAAGAGTATTCATGGCTACAAGAATCTGCACGAAATTTTCCTGGGATGAAAGAGCTAGCAAAAATGTTTGAAATAGCAGGATTTGAACATGTTCAAATAAAATCATTTACAGGTGGAGTTGCAGCAATGCATTTAGGAATAAAGCCGAAAGAAAATGTACAATAAATAGTTAATGCTTAATTAGGTAGATATAGGAAATACAATGTGAAAGATAATGCATTATACATATCAAGATGATATATGTGATGGGGAGAAACACAGTTTAGTTTGGCTATTTGTAACGGATGGTAAAACAGGATCGACCAATAAGATGTATTAAGGTGAAAAGTATGAAATTTAAATCATTGTATTCATTTCTGAATACTGATCTTTCAATTATTGAACGTGAACTTGAAAAAACAGCCGCTTCAGAACATCCACTTATTAAAGAAGCGAATATGGAGTTGTTACAAGCTGGGGGAAAAAGGATTAGACCTGTTTTTGTACTTCTATCATCAATGTTTGGACAATATGATATCAATGTTGTGAAACATGTGGCAGTTGCTCTAGAAACGATTCATATGGCGTCACTTGTGCATGACGATGTAATTGACGATGCTGAATTACGGAGAGGTAAGCCAACAGTTAAAGCTAAATGGGATAATCGAGTTGCAATGTATACAGGTGATTATCTACTAGCTAGATCATTAGAAGTTATGACAAATATAGAAAATCCACTTGCACATCAAATACTTTCAAAAACAATTGTTGAGGTTTGTCTAGGAGAATTGGAACAGATAAAAGATAAATATTGTTTTGAACAATCACTACGAACCTATTTAAAACGGATTAAACGCAAGACCGCTCTATTAATTGCAGTTAGCTGTCAGTTAGGAGCTATCTCAACAGGAGCATCTGAAGAAATACATAGAAAGCTTTATTGGTTTGGTTATTTTGTAGGAATGTCATTTCAAATAACAGATGATATATTAGATTTTACATCAACAGAAGAGGCGCTTGGAAAGCCTGTTGGAAGTGATCTTTTACAAGGGAATATTACACTTCCTGTATTATTTGCTCTTCAAGATCCAACTATGAAGTCGGAAATTGAAAGAATATCAAATAAAACAACTCCTGAAGAAATAAAGCCAATTTTACATAAAATCCTTTCGTCAGATGTTATTGAGAGAGCAGAGAAGGTAAGCGATCTATACCTTCATAAAGCTCTTGCTATCCTAGAGTCATTGCCAAAAAACCGAGCAAAATCAACTCTATTAAGTATTGCAAAATATATCGGAAAACGGAAAACATAATTAGCAACTATTGAAGAACATCATAATGAATTTGCATAACACCTTCCATACATGGTATTATTTTCTTGAAAACCTTAAGCCTATACATAATATATGGAGTGGAGATTGGATGATGGATAAAACATTTTTAATGGTAAAGCCAGATGGGGTCCAAAGGCAAATTATTGGTGATGTTGTTAATCGCTTTGAAAGAAAGGGTTTACAATTAGTAGCGGCTAAACTAATGATGGTTTCAGTTGAGCTCGCCGAAAAGCATTATGGAGAACATAAAGGAAAACCTTTTTATGAGGATTTACTAAAGTTTATTACGTCAGGACCAGTTTTTGCGATGGTATGGCAAGGTGAAAATGTCGTTGAGATTACACGTAAGCTAATAGGAAAAACGAATCCAATGGACGCTGAACCGGGCACTATACGTGGAGATTATTGCTTATATGTTAGCAAAAATATAATTCATGGATCAGATTCACCCGAAAGTGCTAAAAGAGAAATAGCATTATTTTTTCAAGAAAATGAAATTGTTGAATATGAAAAGTTAATAGATAATTGGATATATAAAAGCTAGCCTCGCTAGCTTTTTTTATTTTTGTTAAATCAAATTGCTACATAAGTTTTTATAAAAAATTGCGCAAATTTTTAGATAGATAAGATATTTCTGAAAAAATATAAGTTGATGATTTCGCTATAACGAGGTGAAAGAAATGCTCTCAGACAAAATAAAGTTAACAGCAAAAGAAATTTTAGAAAGAGAATTTAAAACAGGTGTTCGCGGATATAAGCAAGAAGAAGTAGATAAGTTTCTAGATTTAATTATTAAAGACTATGAAACATTCCATCAAGAAATAGAGGATTTACAACAGGAAAATCTTCGTTTAAAGAAACAACTAGACGAAACATATAAGAAGCAACCAACAGCGCAAACGAATACAACAAATTTCGATATTTTGAAACGATTATCAAATTTAGAGAAACATGTATTTGGCAGTAAACTATACGATTGATAAATTGTTTTACCTAATTTTACCACTTGTATTATTTATATTGATTAGGTATACTTAATTCTGTTGTTTTATTAATAACGTTCAGGTAATCGCTGCAGTCTTTAGATTGTAGAGGAAAGTCCATGCTCGCACGGTGCTGAGATGCCCGTAGTGTTCGTGCCTAGCGAATTCATAAGCTAGGGCAGTTCGTGTTTGAACTGACGGCAGGGAAAAAGCCTAAGTCCTTTGTGGATATGGCTTGACTACCTTGAAAGTGCCACAGTGACGTAGTCTTACAAGAAATTGTAAGAGTGGAACGAGGTAAACCCCACGAGCGAGAAACCCAAATAATGGTAGGGGCACCTTCTTGGAGAAAATGAACGAAGAGAAGGACAGAAACTTGTTTCTGTAGATAGATGATTACCACCTGAGTACGAGGCTTTGCCGATTGTAGTACGATGGAACAAAACATGGCTTATCGAACGTTATTAAATCAGAATAAATAAGCAAATACTATGAGGGGCTGAAAACTTCAGCCTCTTTTTACTTATACATAAAATGTTGTTGGAATGTGTGAAGATAATTGAAAAAGGTATGGTGAATAATGAAAAAGCTATCATTAATTGCGACATCTGCGATGGGGTTAGAGGCAATTGTCGGTAAGGAAGTTAAGGATTTGGGATATGAATGTAAAATTGAAAATGGAAAAGTAACCTTTGAGGCTGATGAATTAGCGGTGTGTCGTGCAAATTTATGGCTAAGAACTGCAGATAGAATCAAAATTAAAATTGGTGAATTTAAAGCAAAAACGTTTGATGAGTTATTTGAGAAGACAAAAGCGTTAAACTGGGGAGATTTCCTCCCAGAAAACGCCGAATTCCCTGTAATCGGAAAATCTGTAAAGTCGACTTTAGCGAGTGTACCTGATTGTCAAGCGATCGTTAAAAAAGCAGTTGTAGAAAAGCTAAAAACACATTACAAAAAAACAGGCTGGTTTAGCGAAGATGGTCCACTTTATCGTATTGAAGTTGCTTTGTTAAAGGATATTGCAACTATTACTCTTGATGCTAGTGGTTCAGGTCTGCATAAGCGCGGTTTCAGAATCAATCAAGGTGGCGCACCGATTAAAGAAACGTTGGCAGCTGCACTTGTATTACTTACGAGATGGACACCTGATAGACCTTTTGTCGATCCGTTTTGTGGCTCAGGCACAATTCCGATTGAGGCTGCATTAATTGGTCAGAATATCGCACCTGGGTTTAATAGAGAATTTACTTCTGAGAAATGGGATTGGATTGGAAAAGATAAATGGGATTTAGCAAGACAAGAAGTTGAGGATAAAGCTAAATATGATCAGCCTTTAGATATTCAAGGGTCTGATATCGATCATCGAATGGTTCAAATAGCCGAAGCAAATGCAGAGGAAGCAGGGCTGCGAGAGCTAATTACTTTTAAACAAATGCAGGTAAGAGATTTTACAACTACTAAGGAATATGGTGTAATTGTCGGTAATCCTCCATATGGAGAGCGTCTAGGTGAAAAGAATGCTGTTGAACAAATGTATAAGGAAATGGGACAAGCATTTGCACCATTAGATACATGGAGTATATATATGCTTACATCAAATGAAAATTTTGAACAATTTTATGGGAAACCTGCTACAAAGAAACGAAAATTATTTAATGGATTCATTAGAACAGACTATTATCAATACTGGTCATCGAAAAGACCTCCACGAAATCAGTAAGTTGATATCAAACGGATTGTTATTTCTATTTGTTGATTATTATCTGGTGCTGATATAATAAATCAATAAGGGGGTGAACGTATGTCATCTATAATAGAGCAGCTTGGCCCAAAGTATTTTTCATTAGATGCTGCACGAGTTGATGCCAGTCCAACAGAAGTTATCATTACGAATGATGAAGGAAATACATATTATATTGTTACACCAGATATTTTAACTGAGGAATTATTACAATTAGGATACAAAAAAGTTGCTGACGAAGAGTAAATTACTCTTCGTCTTTTTTTCATTGGAATAAGATTTGGAGTGGGACAGCCTATAATAAAGTTTAAAAACCAACTTTTTTAGTGTAATGAAAGATACATTATCCTTTCTTTGATGTTAATTTGAATAAACACTTTAAATTATGAAAAACTATAAAGGTGACCTTTTGTGATTTTTTTTCGAACTTTTGAATATAATTACCAATATGAGGAATTTTTTGTAGTTTGTAAAATTTATAACAAAGGAGGTAAATCGTATTGTTCGAAGACCAGCAATTTCAACTTATATCAAAAGCTATTAATTCGACACAAAAATCTCTTGAAGAACAAATTGGACTTGAATCGCCTGCTGTTCTTCAATTAAACCAAGCAAAAGAAGAATTAAAAAGAGCTTTAGCACATGCTTCATCAATTGATCATCAAATTATTATTGATACACTATTTGATAACTAATAAATGGACTTATAGAGTAGCCTAGGGCAACTCTTTTTTTATATGTACAATATTAACCGAGAAATCTTACAAACCTTTTTATTGGAGATTATCAACAATAGCCTCAAAAATTGACTTTTTTTATCGTTTATATGATAATTAATTTTTATCTTCATTTATTATCTATGTAAAATAATAGAAGGACTAATAAGTATATGGACGAATTATATTAATTAATTGGAAATATTGGAGGAACGATATATGGTAACGTCTCGTTTACCTTTTGCAATATCAAAAGAAGAGAGTTTTTATCAAGCATTAAACAATTGGATAGGTGATGTATTTTACGATATTCTCCCTGAAAAAGGTTTTGAGTTAAGAGATGAACAAATTTTTATGGCCTTTCAATTGGAAAGAGCCTATCAAGAAAAAAAGGTAATGTTTGCTGAAGCTGGGGTTGGTACAGGAAAAACAATTGTTTATTTACTTTATGCTTTAGCTTATGCAAGATATACAGGGAAGCCTGCAATTATTGCTTGTGCGGATGAGACATTAATTGAACAGCTAGTTAAGCAGGAAGGGGACATTGCTAAACTTTCACGTACATTAGATATTGATATGGATGTAAGGTTAAGTAAATCACATAGTCAATACTTATGTCTAAATAAACTTGATGATGTGCTCCAAAAAACAGGGGAAGATAAATATTTAGATGTTTATCAATCATTACCATCATTTGTTCATGAAAATGGCGGAATGCAGCAATTTACCCCATATGGTGATCGGAAACAATTTAGTGATTTATCAGATGACGAATGGGATAAAATTGGCTGGGATCCCTTTCAAGATTGTTTTACATGCTCAAAGCGACATCGTTGTGGATTAACACTATCTCGTGATCATTATCGTAAGGCAACAGACATCATTGTCTGTTCACATGATTATTTTATGGAACATGTTTGGACATATGATTCTAGAAAACGAGAAGGTCAAATGCCACTGCTACCTGAATATAGTTCAGTCGTTTTTGATGAAGGACATTTATTAGAATTTGCTGCTCAAAAAGCATTAACATATCGAGTGAAGCAAAGCTCTCTCCAATTATTTTTAGAACGATTATTGCAAAATGAAATACGTGAGGAGCTTGCCTATTTAGTTGAAGACGGTCTAGCGATTAACGATGTGTTTTTCGATGAATTGAAACAATATACAACAATTGTAGAAGGCTCAAATCGCTTAAAAATTAAGCAACATCCGGATTTACTTGCTTCTGCTATAAAACTGCAAAAAAAATTGTCAGAGATAAGTGAAGCTTTAGTTTTTGAAGGTGAATTATTTACTATAAATGAATATGAATTAAAAATTGTTGAAGAATACATTGATCAAATGGAGTATTCATTATCATTATTCAATAAAAAGAATACTGCAGTAAGCTGGGTTGAAGAAAAGGATAATGATTATAGTCTCGTAATCATGCCAAGAAAGGTTGAAGAAGTATTAAAGGAAAAAGTTTTTTCAATGAATAAACCGTTTATTTTCTCTTCTGCAACGCTATCAGAAGGAAAGTCGTTTGACTATATTGCAAATAGTTTAGGGATAAGTGATTACTTGTCACTTTCTGTAGATTCGCCATTTGATTATGAAGAGCAAATGAAGATTCAGCTTATTACGGAAGAAGATCGTATAAAGAAATTTTCAAAAGTCATAGATGAGCTTCATAAATCAGAAGGACGTGCCTTAATTTTATTTTCTACAGTAAATGAGCTGAAATGGTTTAAAGAACAAGTGAAGTCGGAGAATGTCAGTTATCCGATTCTTTTTGAAGGAGACAAGGAGATTAGTTCGCTTGTAAAAGAATTTCAGCAGCAAACAGAAACTGTCCTATGTGCGGTTCATTTATGGGAAGGGCTTGATATACCTGGTCCATCTTTGTCTAATGTTATTATATGGTCACTTCCTTATCCGCCAGATGATCCTGTATTTGAAGCAAAGAAAGCAGGAAAACAAGATCCATATCATGAGGTAGAGTTACCTTATATGGTGTTAAGATTAAGACAAGGGATTGGTAGATTAATCAGAACGAGTGAGGATAAAGGTACGATTACTATTTTCTTAACAGAAAAGGATCAAGATATTATAGAACAGATAGAAGCAGTTTTACCTGTAGAATCTATAAAAGGATAGTTTTATAACTATCC
>NZ_CADEPK010000023.1 GCF_902829255.1 Metabacillus niabensis
AATATATCCGTATAGTAAGATAGAAATATGATAGATTTTGAGGAGGAGTTTTTACATCATGATAAAAAAATTATTATCAGCAATGCTCGTTATGACTCTAGTATTCACACCAGTTGGTGGATTTTTACTAGGAGATCACATAACAACAGTTAGTGCAAAAGGATATAAATCTGGTAAGAAATCATTTAATTCAAACACAAATAATAACTCATCTTTTTTCAAAAAGGATGACACACAGCAAAAATCTTCGACGATCACAAAAAGTAGTAAAACTACTAAATCTAAAACTGGAAGCATTATGAAAGGCTTATTTTTAGGTGGACTAGCTGGGTTACTACTAGGTGGATTATTAAGTAATCTTGGTATTTTAGGCTCAATTATTGGATTATTTATAAATGTGATTGCGATTATCGCTGTCATTGTTATTATTCGAAAACTATTTACCTTCTTTAAAAAGAAACGTAAAGAAGAGGAAGATTCAGTATGGGGAAGATAAAAATAGCTGAGCAGGATATTGTCAATGCCCTTTGCCTTCATATTGCTCATAAAAGACAAATTACGCCACAAGAAGTTGAAATTGAGCTTATTTATGATGATGATTACGGCTTTTCAGCTGAATCATATGTAAATGGTAGAAAGCAAATTCTTATTACAGCTAATATTATCGAAGCATTGCGATATTGGCTTGATACAGTTATGGAAATTGATCCTTATTCAGCAGCTCTTGAGCTTGTTTTGGATGACGAAGAAGGAATTATTGCATATGCGGATTAAAGACGAGTGGCTTTTGCCCTCGTTTTTTGCTAATTAAGATAAGAAAAGAATAAAGGAATGTTGTTATGCGTTCAATGAAAGTATATATCATCGGCTCAATCGTAACAGATATCATTTTAATCGGTTATCTTTTTACCCTATTGGACAGTATTGGAATCGGATTTTTCCTTCTTTTATCAATACTATTGCTTGCTGGCTCCTTTTTATCAGTCTATTTTATGAAAAAAAATTCGTAAGAACTTATAACCAAAAGAGAGTGACTCAAAAAGTTCAGAACCTTTTGAGTCACCCTCATTCATTACCAATTTTAATAAGTCATATCTGATTGTACATAATAATAAAGTAAATTAGCTGTATGTATCAATGAAGAAGTATGCGTTCTTTCAAACGCATGTGATGCATCAATTCCTGGTCCGACTAAGCCGTGAACAATATCATTTCCTGAACGAATTGCAGCAGATGCATCTGAACCATAATAAGGGTAAATGTCCACTTTATAATCGATATGATGCATACGAGCCAGATTTACGAGCTTTTTTCTAAGACCGTAATGGTAAGGACCACTCGCATCTTTGGCACAAATTGAAACCGTGTATTCATCTGTTGCTTGTCCATCACCGATTGCTCCCATATCAACTGCTAGATACTCAACCGTCTCTTTAGGGATATTTGAATTTCCACCATAGCCAATCTCTTCATTATTTGAGATGAGAAAATGAGTTGTATAAGGTAATGAAATGTTTTCCGTTACAATTTGTTTAATAAGATTCAATAAAATAGCAACACTTGCTTTATCATCTAAGTGGCGCGATTTAATAAAACCAGTTGGTGTGATTTCTACCCTTGGGTAAAATGAAATAAAATCTCCTACCTCAATTCCTAGCTTGCGTACATCGTCAGCATTTTTCACGACAGCATCAATTCTTACTTCGATATTTTTTTGATTTCTCTCTAATTTCCCAGCATCTTTATAAACATGAACAGATGTTTGATGCATCAAAATCGTCCCAGTATAGATATCTCCATTTGCTGTTTCAATTTGACAATATTCACCTTCAATGGAGTTATACTGGAAGCCTCCAATAAGATCGATCATTAATCTTCCATTTGCTTTAACCTCTTTAACCATTGCCCCAAGCGTATCGACATGAGCTGTTAACATTCGCTGCTTCGTTGTATCTTCACCAGGCAAGGTAATAATTAACCCTCCCTTATGATTCCGCTTCATTTCAACATGTAAATCTGCTACATATTTCTCAACATATGATATAACGTTTTCCGTATTTCCTGATGGGCTTGGAATCTTAACCAATTCCTTTATGAGTTGAACAATTTCATCGCTCGTATTCATAGACAAGCTCCTTTCAATTACTAAAAACAAGATAATATCATTTTAACAAAAAATATCGAATACCACATACTTTACGAAAGCTTTCATAATTTAATAATCTCAATCAGCTATTCAAAAAATAATTGGATAATCAAACCAATAGTGGGAAATATAAGTGTAATGTTTATTTACAGTGAAAGGAGGGCCTCTTATATGAAATTGTCTAATAATATGGAGTTTGAATTACGAGGTAGTTTTATTCCGAATATCAGTAACTCTAATCGATTGAAAATTATCGAAGTTAACGATAACAGTATTGTTATCCAAATGAATAATTCTAAGCGTAGAGGTGTTTTTCCGATCGATAGCTTTCAATATTGGATTAAACGAAACTCGTTAATTCAAATCGATCACGAAGAAAAAAGAACATCATAATAATAAAGGGGCTATCTCAAGGTACTTAGCCAGCACCTTAAGTAACCCCCTCTTTAGGAAATTACGATTTACTATTTGGATGTTTTTAGGAAAACGTTGTTGCCTTTAACTTATTTGTCGTTCTTAGTTGATTTCCGCTACTGTGCTCGCTTTCTGCGGTGTGGGTAGTGTGAGAAACTTGTGCGATCTCCCTTTTCCCACTCATCCCACATGAATCTCACAATGCGCTCAAATCAACCTATATATAGTGCAAAAACAACAATCTTTCAGAAAAGAACCGATTTTTAAAACGAAATATCATTGATAGTCACTCTTACTTCACCACCAGGAGTACTTAAGCTCATTGTTTCCCCTAATGACCGAAGCAATAATTGATGGCCGACTGGTGAAAGGAATGAAATAAAACCATTGTCTGGATCCGTTTCCTCTGGGAAACAAATGACAAATTCTTCGATCTCTTCATCATCTTCAAATTTTACACTCACTTTACTGCCTATGAATACCTTCGTTAAAGAAGATTGCTTTTCTAATTGGTTGTTCAATAATGATAAGTAGCTTTCAACTTCTGACGTATACGATGAACAGAAGCTTCTATATTTCTCTCTTTCTGAAGCAAAATAAGTATCCATTAATTCGATACTATTTTCCTCAAGAAATACTAATTGGCTAATAAGAGTCTCTTTTAAAACATCGATCGGATTATGGCTCATGGTAGATAGCCCCCCTTCCATGATGTAACCCTTTGCATAATTTTAACTCACGATTCATAAAAATCCCTCCAGTTACTATTTTTGAGATAATCTACCAATCTCAAAGACCATCATATCATAGCCGTACATAAGTTTCTATCTATGGCATCCCCGTATTTCCCATGAAAAAATAGAGGTACTCAAAAAGGGCTGACCACAAGCCACCCCCAATTTTTTAACAACTCTAATTATTTATATTAGCCTCCAAAAAATAAATCCAATACATTTGATGCTGTTGAAGACTTTTTATTGTAAAACTCTGAGTACCCACAATTATTGCAATAAATAACTAAAAATTGATTATGCTGTACATCGAACATTTTTGATAAACCTGTACCTGTCATTGAAACCTCTTTTGAACTAGCATTTTGGCTCCCACATTTTATACATCCTTTTCCACTCATTCTGTTCAACTCCTTGTTTTCTATAATTGTATTACGTTTATAAACATGCATTTGTTTCACTTTTCATTTATCAATATGTAGATTTTGTTATTACACACCCTTTAACCTTCCAATGCAAATAAAGCCAGTCCTTGAGATTATGACTCTTTAGGAGTTGGCCGCTTGTACTTGACACGAAAACTATGTTTAAATATTCATCCTATCCTACATGAAACGAAAAAGGACTGATTACCTCAGCCCTCTTTCCAATTAGCTTATAACCAAGCTGCACCAACGATAATTAATAAAATGAACAATACAACGATTAAAGCAAATCCTCTTCCATATCCGTAACCGCCACCGCC
>NZ_CADEPK010000024.1 GCF_902829255.1 Metabacillus niabensis
TTTATATGGAGTGCAATTTTACTCTTTTCTTTTTCAAATTCAAAATTATTTAAAAGAGCAGAAGTAAAGTTAATAAGAAAAAATTCTATCGGCCTTTAAAAAATGAGGAATCCAATGGAAGCAAAAGAACTATTAGCTGCGTATAAGCGATTATGGAACAATCGTACTGTCTCAAATGGAAGTAATGAGGAAGAAATACTTTTAGAGCTTGTGAAGCAAGAATTAAAGGATGAAATGACTCATCCTCGACTACGCAAAAATCATTATGAAAAATTTCACCAATCTATAAAAAGAATCATTATATCGCCATTACATGAGAAAGAAAAGTTAATGTTAATCAACGTTTATTCTCAATGTTTAGAACAATTAGTAGAAAATGATAAGGAGAAATAAATATGAAACCAATAACAAAACAAGAAGTTCAATCATATTTAGAGCAATTTTTAAACAAAGTCGTTTATATTCATCTGGAAACGACAACAGGTGCCTATAATGCACATAAGAATGAAGGGAACATGACGGTTGTTGCTTTTATACGTAATACAAAGGTCGTGTATAACCAAGCTAAAATTACCGGTAATGGTCCGTATCGTGTTGGACTTAAACTTGATGAAGGCTGGGTTTATGCAGAAGGGTTAACAGATTGGATTTATAATGATGAAAATCAACTGCTTATGGCAGGACATAATTCTGAAGGACAATTAGCAATTGCACTACAAATTAGTGAAACTCCGTTTAATTATTAAGAATATAAACTAAAGGAGATTAAATAAAATGAAAGAACATGTATTAGTAATCTTACCTCACCCAGACGATGAATCATATGGTGTTGCAGGTCTAATCGCACAAAAACGCAAAGCTGGAATCCCCGTTACATATGCTTGTGGTACTTTAGGTGAGATGGGAAGAAATATGGGGAATCCACTTTTCGCGAATCGAGAGTCATTACCAAAAATCCGCAAAAAAGAGCTAGAAGACGCATGCAAAGCGATGGACATTCAAGATTTGAGAATGCTAGGACTTAGGGACAAAACACTTGAATTTGAAGATGATGAAAAAATTGCCGATATGATGGAAGAAATCATTGATGAAATTGAACCGTCCTTAATTGTGACGTTCTATCCAGGTCATGGGGTACATCCTGACCATGATGCATGTGGTGCAGCCGTCATCCGTGCCTTAAAACGACGCCCAAAAGAAAAACGTCCAACAACATATTGTATGGCAATTACAAATAATCGATTTGAAGCGGTTGGTCAACCTGATGTTATTCTTAATATAACAGATGTTATGGATATTAAATTAAATGCATTGAAAGCACATCGATCACAAACCGAAGGCATGCTGAAACAAATGGAAGAAAAAATCTTGAATAAGGATAAAGAAGCGATGCAATGGTTTGAAAAAGAAGTTTATTGGACCTACAAATGGGATGATTAAATAAGACAATTTATAATATTAAAGCTTAGAAAAATGACAATTTCAAAAGATGATGTACTTTTTTAATTAAAAAAGCACTTGTTCCAAAATTAAGGAGCAAGTGCTTTTTGTGGGGTATAAATTAAGTTATGCTTAAAGAATATCTCTTTTGAATTATTCGAAGTCGAATCGATAAACAAATTGCACCAGCTGCAAGACCTGTTATTAATCCAATCCAATATCCAAATGCATCAAGTGATGAAAATTTTGCCAGGAAAATCCCAAAAGGGAGTCCAATAATCCAATACGAGATTAAAGCCATCATAAATGTCATATTAACATCTTTATATCCTCTTAAAGCACCTTGAATAGGAGCAGCGATAGCATCTGATAGCTGAAAGAAAATCGCGTAAATAAGAAATTCCTGTGTAAGTTTTAATACATGAATATCAGAGGTATAAATAGATGCAACTTGAGAACGGAAAAAATAAATGAACGCAGCTGAGATAAGTGATAAGGATAAAGCCATTCCGATTCCAATATAACTATATTGCTTTGCGTGTTGAAACCTTTTAGCTCCTACTTCATGTCCAATAACAATAGTTAAAGCCGTTGAAATACTTAAAGGTAGCATATATAAAAAAGAAGCAAAATTCATAGCTGCTTGATGGGATGCAATTGTAATTGTATTAAATTGGCTCATAAATAAAGTAACGGCCGCAAAAATACTTGTCTCAAAAAAGATTGCTAGTCCAACAGGGATCCCGATGATTAGAATTTCCTTCCAAGCTTTTATAGATGCACGATAGAAAGTATTAAAAATGTTAAATTTCTTAAATGGATGTTTTTTAACAACTATAATAATTGCAATAAAAGCAATACACCAATAGGTTATTGCAGAAGCAACTCCTGCACCTATCCCTCCAAGCTTCGGAAATCCTAGTTTGCCGAAAATAAACAGAGAGTTAAGTATAAAATTTATCGGGAGTGATGCTAATGTAATAAACATTGTAACCCTTGTAAAACCTAAAGCATCGATAAAGCAGCGGATTACAGCATATAAAAACAATGGGAATATTCCGAATGATAACGCAATTAAATATCCTTTAGCAATTGAGTAAACTTCTGCTTCTAAGTTCATCATATGTAATATGGGATCTACTGTAAAGAGGCCAATTATTATCACGACAACGGAAATACAAATACTTAAATACAAACCTTGAATAACTACGTTCGGTACATCATTTTTTTTATTTGCCCCCATTAATTGTGCAACAATTGGTGTAATTGCTAATAAAATACCACTTAAACCAGTATATACAGGAACCCAGAGACTTGATCCGATAGCAACTCCTGCAAGATCATTTGGATGAACCTTTCCTGACATTGTTGTATCAAAAAAATTCATCGAATATAGACCGAGCTGAGTTATTAAAACAGGGAATAGAATCTTTAATAAAGTAATGATTTTTTCTTTATTTGTTGATGCTTCTTTCATATTAAATCCTCGTTTCTAAAAAGCTAACTTTTGAATTATAACATGAAAAAAACATTTTGTTACGTTTTCAGATGTCTATTCCAACTATTATTGCCGATTTGGATGTTTATTTTCTTTTTTTGTTTCACCTTTAAACATTTGATAGTAAAAGAAGCCTAAAGATAGCACGCCTAATATACTAAATGTA
>NZ_CADEPK010000025.1 GCF_902829255.1 Metabacillus niabensis
ACAAACTACTTATCATTTATATTTTTACTGTTTTTATTCCAATCACATTAACGCATATTGTGTTTTATCATGTTACGACAAATAATGTTAGAAATCAGAAAATGAATGATTTATCACTTACTGTAAAGGAAATAGCTAATGATTTTCAAACAGCGATAGATGATGCTGTTGGAATTTCCTCTATGATATATACGGACTATGAACTATACAATCTATTAGAAACGAAATACACCTCAACGATTGATTTTATCCACGCCTATCATGATTATTTCGGTGATATAAGTAAGGAAGTGTCACTTTATCCATCTGTTCATTCGATAAAATTATACACCGATAATGATACCGTCATTTTTGCAGGTGGGATTAATAAAATTGACACACTTGTTAAAGATTCTACATGGTATAAGGAATCAGAGTTAATTAGAAGCTCCTACCCAGTTTTAATCCGTACGGTTGGGGATTCAGGGAAACATGATATGTTCAGTTTAATCAGAGAGATGGATAATTTTGTTTCTAAAAATTCAACGCAAAAAATCCTTGAAATTAATCTGGAGTCAGGATTAATGTCTAGTATTTTTCATGATGTGACGTTTCCTGGAGAGCTATATTTAGTAAATGACAAAGGAACAATTGAGTATACGACAAATTCAACGATAAATTGGTCTGAAAGGAAATTTCCGTACGACTCTGTTACATTGCCTGGTGATAAGATCATATTTGAGGAATCATATAATCTTCCATATTTAAATAAGTGGAAGGTTATTGCTGTTACAGAAGAGCAAGTTTTACTTGAGGATATTAAAGGATCACGTAATTTCATCCTTTATTTAGCACTTATTAATTTAGTTTTCCCATCTCTTTTTATCATTTATATAACAAGCTCCCTTCATATGCGGATTTTGCGTATTTTAAAGCATATGAGGAAAGTAGAGGATCAAAACTTTGAACTAATAGAAGGTGTTAATTATCAGGATGAGATAGGTGAACTTACCCATGCATTTAATAGAATGGCATCTAAAATAAAGAGACTGATTAAGGAAGTGTATGTGGCTGATATTCAAAAAAAAGATTTAGAATTACAACGAAAGCAAGCACAGTTGAGTGCTCTACAAAGCCAAATTAACCCACATTTCTTATTTAATGTTTTAGAAACAATTCGAATGAGAAGCATTCTAAAAAATGAAGATGAAACAGCTAAGATTATCGAAAATATCGCAAAAATGCTTAGAAAGTCATTTATTTGGGGGAAAGATTGGGTTACTGTTGACGAAGAAATCTATTTAATTAAATGTTTTCTAGAAATACAGCATTACCGATTTGACGATAAAATGCAATATCAAATAA
>NZ_CADEPK010000026.1 GCF_902829255.1 Metabacillus niabensis
ATATATGAATTGGTGAAAGTTTTTATTTTATCTCTCGTTTAATTCATTTAGATTTCTTTTCGAATATAGTGTGTATTTGTTTATTTATGTAGGAGGTATTGTAACTCACCATGAAGAAAATTTTAGCCATTTCGATTTTGGTTTTTCTAATTGGATATGCAATTTATTATGCGATAAATCCAAATAATTCAAAAGAAGGTGTTGCAAAGGGTGACTCAGCACCTGATTTTGAATTAACAACTTTAGATGGAAAAGAGATGAGTTTATCAAGTTTAAAAGGAAAAAAAGTATTGCTTAATTTCTGGGCGACCTGGTGTCCGCCATGTCGATCGGAAATGCCAGATATGCAAAAAATACAAAATCAATACGGTGATGATGTTGTCGTCGCAGCCGTCAATTTAACGAATAGCGAACCTAGCGTTGACACAGTTAAGAAATTCATTAATGAACTAGAACTAACTTTCCCTGTTTTATTAGATGAAAAAGGAAAGATTAACAGCCAATATGAGGTATTATCCTATCCTACATCCTATATCTTAGATGAGGAAGGGACTATTAGAAATAAATTTGTTGGTGCAATGTCATTTGATCAAATGGAAGAATTACTTGAATTAAAAAATAATTAGCTTTTACTTACTCACAGTTGGACTTGCTGTGAGATTTTTTTTAATTTTAGTAATTGAATTATCACGTATTTGAATTATCACATTTTCGTTTATTTTCGAAAAATTGTATTAAATCTAAATAAATATGGACATCCTTTTATTCATAATAGTGGAGGTGATATTATGCGGAAAAATAAAAAGAGAACATTTGAGGAATTAGTATTGGAAAATAAAAAGGCTTTATTAAGAGACCAAGAGGCGCTTAGTCGTATAGAGGAGCGTTGGGAGGAAAGAATGATTAAACGATTAGATTAACAACCATTACTAGTTATTTAGAGGCGAGTATTGGGTATTCTACTCTTTGAGGGGGGATAACATTGACAAACTCTAATATGAAGCAAGCGCACTATACTCCGAGCCATCTTGGTACAAAGCCAAGAGCGTTTGGTAATAATAAAGGTAAAAAAATGCAAGATAAATCAGGACATCATGCACAGGTCATTCAAACAAAAGGTGAATAGCAAACAAAAACTGTTTTGTTTGATAAATAACAAGGTTTTACCGTAACAATGCTTGCAGCAGAGCAAATCATTTATCCTTGTTAGAGTGATAAATGATGTTTAAAAATCCTTTTTAGGAACAGACTATAATTGGCTTTGTAAAAGTCAAATGAGAAAGGATGATTTCTGTTGGTAAACCAAAATAGACCAAAACCTGATGACCGTAGCGATAATGTAGAAAAACTACAGACAATGGTCCAAAATACGATTGAAAATATTGAAGAATCACAAGACACTATGCAATTCGCTTCAGAAAAAGATCGTGAATTAATCCAAGCGAAAAATGAGCGTCGTGAAGAGGCGATCCAGGCAATGCGTGAAGAAATTAAGGATGAAGCACAAGATCGAGAAAATGGTTTTCGTTAGACTAACATGAAATCAGGCTTTATGCCTGATTTTTTTATGAGTTTATTTCTTTAGCTTTTTCTTTTTAGTGTAATTATAAAAGTCGTTTTCATTCATAAAAAAAAACGTATATGATAAGATTTATTTATGTAAAGCTACAAAGCAACAGCAAGGAGAGAATAACATGCTAGTATCAAAAAAAGAAATTGAAGTAAGATATGCGGAAACAGACCAAATGGGTGTTGTATATCATGCGAATTATCTCGTATGGATGGAAGTGGGGAGAACGAAATTAATTCAGGATCTAGGCTTTTCTTATGCTCAAATGGAGAAGGAAGGTATTATTTCTCCCGTTATTGATATAAATATTTCCTATAAAAAGCCGCTTCGGTATGGAGAAACAGCTATTATTCATACTTGGATTGAGGAATATAACGGAATAAAAAGTGTTTATGGATATGAAATATTTAATTCTGATGGTGATCTTGCTGTTCAAGCAACATCAAGTCACGTATGTGTTCATAAGGATACGTTTCGACCAGTGAAATTTAAAAAATTATATCCAGATTGGCATGAAGCTTACGAAAAGGCAAAGAAATAAACATGGCGTTTGGGATCACACGCAAAGAACTAACAGCTTGGAAGGAAGCAGTTAAAAGAGGAGAAATTGCTTTCTTAACGCATTATTGGTTTGATGATCGCTTTCCAAATTGTCATTCTGTTACAAAAGTTAGCTGCAATGATGTCAATAAACTTATTCATTGGGGAGAACAATTTGGTTTAAAAAAAGAATGGATTCATTACTATAGCGATTATCCACATTTTGATTTGCTCGGACAAACTCAATATGAGATTCTTAAGAAATCTGGATTAGATGACCATATCGTACGGTTTAAATTAACTTTAGAAAAGGATTAAAAGCATACAAGTAATACATAATTACTAAATTGGTTATGCATAAGTAACTGTTTGAGGAAATTTAACAGTTACTTATGCATATTTTTGTGTAAATTCTTCAATAGGAATCAAGGCATAAATTTAATAATGCATTTTCTTCTTTTAGATAAGTCTAATGATTCCATTATTTAGAAATAAAGTTATTTGTTTTTGTTATTACTTAGATAAAAATAAACATAAAATGAGGGACAAAAGCTAAATTGCCCTAATCCCTCAACGTTCGTTAATTTACATAATTAAAAATTGGTTCATTGA
>NZ_CADEPK010000027.1 GCF_902829255.1 Metabacillus niabensis
ACTCTATATCGTTCTTTTATTATTATTTGCCGTTTCGAACTTTTTCCTAGGTGATAAAAAAGAACAAAAAATTAAGCAGCCAATCATGCAGCAAATAAAAGAAGTATATCGAAATCAAATCCTTTGGTTTTTAAGCTTGTTTTATTTTATTACGTTTGGCGGCTTCGTAGCATTTACGATTTATTTACCCAATTTTCTTGTGAACCACTTTGAGCTTGATCCTGTTTCAGCTGGATTAAGAACAGCAGGTTTTATTGTGCTAGCAACTATTCTTCGCCCCATCGGCGGATTTCTTGCAGATAAATTTAACACTTATTATATGCTTATGTTTGTATTTGGTGGTTTGACGATTTCAGGTGTCATTTTATCCTTTTCACCAACAATTGAAATATATACAATTGGTGTTTTAACTGTCGCTGTTTGTGCTGGTATCGGAAATGGAACAGTATTCAAGCTTGTCCCACTATATTTCTCAAAGCAAGCAGGTATCGTTAATGGAATTGTGGCTGCAATGGGAGGGCTAGGAGGCTTTTTTCCACCTCTTGTATTAACGTCTGTATTTAATTTAACAGGTCATTATGCTATTGGATTTATGGCTTTATCCGAATTTGCATTGCTTAGCTTTGTCATTGTTGTCTTTATGTACTACCAAGAGGAACGCCAAATTGACAATAAAATTATTCAGAACACGGCACAAGGGCTTATGATTACAAATCGTGAAGGGATTATTCAAAGTGTCAATCCTGCGTTTACAAAAGTTACAGGTTATGAAATGGAAGAAGTTATTGGGAAAAAGCCGAATATATTACAATCAGGAAAACATAATCGGGCATTTTATCAAACGTTATGGTCTGAAGTGAAAACAAATGGTTATTGGCAGGGTGAAATATGGAACAAGCGGAAAAATGGTGAAATTTATCCTGAATGGCTAACGATTACGAAAATAAGTAATGAAGCTGGAGAAATAAAATATTATGTTGGTCAATTTAACGATATTTCGAAGGAAAAAATGAGAATGATTAAATAGGAAGGAATAAAATCATGTTATCTGCAATTCTAACATATCAAGGAAATGAAATGATGCCAATCCTAAAAGAGTATGGTTTTAAATGGATTGATAATCGTTTTGTCTATCCTATTAATAAAAGAAATCTATTGAATGTTGAGATCGATACACGAAATAAGGAACTATCTATTACCTATTCTAATCAATTAGGCATTCAGGAATATAGAAAAATCCATTTTCTCCTCTCTAGTATTCAGGACCGGCTTAAAGGAACAATCTACGATAAAAATAGTTTGTTAGGCTATACTGAAACTGGTGAACCAGCGTATATTATAACAAATTGGCAAAAATGGTATCGATTTATCCAAAAGGCTATGCTGACATCACTTTCCGGGAAAAAGGTTCGTGTTATAAATGAATCTGAAGTTGAACTCGCATCAGGATTATTTGTTGGATACGAAACATCTGAATATGAGGACACGATAACAAAATGTACATTGGTTACGCTATTCGGTGAAAAAACATTTAAAGGGAAGGATTTAAAGATTGAAGCGTCAAACGAATGGTAATTTATGATGTATCAATAGTCTGATTCCTAAAGAAAATAGTTAGGAAGCTTAATAATAATGTTTGGGGGTCAGCCCCTATCTTGGACACCCCCTCTTTTTTAGCTTTTTACTTATTCCTCATGCCCTTGTATGAACAAAAGCTCCTTATTTAGGATTTTGTAAAACTAAAACATAATTTATATCGTAATAATGAACAGCTGGTTTAACGGAAGCTGTATTTGTTAAACCATAGTTATCCTTCTTAACTTCTATCACTTCTCCAATTTCCAAATTAGCAGGAAAGTAAGTACTCTTTTGTGAAGTTGTTACAATACTCCCTACTTTAATTTCCTTATTCGTTTCAATTCTTGTCATTTTAATCAGGTTGTTTTCAGGATCATAGGATTCAATCATACCGAAAACTGACTGGTCATCTTTAAAGGTGGCTGGAATATAGCTTCTTTTCTGATTACTTGTAATTAGCTCCACCTCAGCTGTGTCTTTATGAACTGTTTTAATTAATCCAATGAGGCCTTCAGGTGAAATGACAGGCATATTCTTCTTAATTCCTTGGTTTTCCCCAGCACTAAGTGTTAATGAATTAAACCAATTTTGACTATTTTCGGAAGAAAAATCTCGATAAATAACAGTAGCAACAAGAGGTTGATAGTTTTTATATCTTTCAACAGCCTGCTTCGTTTTCTGTAATTCACTATTGTCAGATTGGACAAGCTGGTTTTCTATTTTAAGTTGCTCAATACTTGCGATTCTTTCCTCTAATAATTTATTTTCATTATATAAGTTTAGAAATTGGCGAATATCTGCTACAAGAGTATTTTCAGTAAAATTCTTTACCAATTTGTCTGTAGGAATATATCTCATTGAAAACAGTAATACAAGAACAGCTATCCCACCGAGCAATATGTAAATCTTCGTTTTCGTTTTCATGGTATCTCCTTTTTTATCATGGTGTTCATAGTTTAACCAACTCTACTATATTACCATATTTTACATAATCTTTGTAGATTTATAGAAAAAAACTGCCAATAGATCGATAATCTATTGACAGTTTAAAAGATATATTATTTTTCAGCAGATTTTTCGCCTTCTGATTGTTCATCAGTAGATTGTTCATCAGTAGATTTTTCATCTGTACTATCTTTATCCGTATAT
>NZ_CADEPK010000028.1 GCF_902829255.1 Metabacillus niabensis
CGACAAAAGAGTTTCTCGAATATTTCGGATTAAAATCTATTGAGGAATTACCACCGCTTCCAGATAAAACAGGGGATGCTTATGAACAAGAGGAAGCAGATTTATTCTTTGAAAAATTTAATGAAACATTAGAAGAATTAAATTGATTTTCTTGCTAAAGACCAGTTTCGTCATACGATGAAGCTGGTCTTTTTTATTAGTGTTACGAAAAAATGCAGTTAAGGGCACTCGAATCTTCAGTGAAAAGCAAAACAGGATTCGTTTACTAAAACTTATATTCATATTTGGATAGCAAAAAGAAATAAAAGACTTACATTTTAAAACGTTAGAATCTAGCTTAAGAAAATTTTTCATACATAAGCTTTGTCCACTTGCATAAACTTGTACAAAACAAGTAAGAGGACGTGATTGTTTTGCCGTACATAAAGAAAGTTACAACAGGAATGATCATCTTATTCCTACTTTTGACCGTTTTGCCACACCAAACACTCGCTCTTGGTGTTAGCGCAAGAACTGCTATTTTAATAGAGCAAGAATCCGGGAGAATTCTTTATGAAAAGGATGCTCATAAAAAAATGAGAATAGCGAGTATAACAAAAATTATGACTGCGATACTTGCAATAGAATCCGGTAAACTTAATGAAACTGTTACTGTAAGTGAACGGGCAATACAAGCGGAAGGTTCTTCACTTTACTTACAAAAAGGTGAAAAAATAAAACTAGAAGATTTAGTATATGGGCTCATGCTGCGCTCGGGAAATGATTCAGGTGTAGCCATTGCTGAGCATGTAGGAGGTAGCTTAGAGGGATTTGTCGTGATGATGAATCAAAAGGCACAAGAAATTGGCATGACGAACACACATTTTTCCAATCCACATGGTTTAGACGATCATGAGGATCATTATTCAACCGCATATGATATGGCGATATTAACTCAGTATGCAATGCAGAACGAAACATATCGGAAGATTTCAAGTACGAAGGTTTACCGAGCACCAAATCCAAATGAAAAATGGGATAGAGTATGGCGTAACAAAAATAAGTTGTTAACAAGTATGTATAAATATAGTACTGGCGGTAAAACAGGTTATACGGTAAGAGCAAAACGAACATTAGTGTCAACGGCTTCAAAGGATGGGATGAATACAATAGTAGTTACCTTAAATGATCCGGATGATTGGACAGACCATATGAATTTACACAATTATGCTTTTGAACAATATGATCTTGTTAAATTGAAAGGTCAAGGAACACTTAATAAAATTGGAAACGATTTTTACAAGGGGAAGGTATTTATAAAGAGGGATATTGTTTACCCATTAACAACCAAGGAGCAATCAAAAGTAAAAATTGATATCCAATTACAAAAACCTGAGAGGGATTGGAAGAAAGTGGAGAATGTACCGAATGTTGTTGGAGAATTATCTGTAAAAATAGCTAATAAAAATGTGGCAAATGTTCCTGTGTATTTTGACAATGGAGAAGTCGAAAAGCCAAAAGGTTCATTTTGGGAATTATTTAAACGAATATTCTTTATAGCATCAGGAGTAAATCAGCATGGTTAACTTAATATGGATGCTATTAACAGTCATCGGAATTGTTTTTGCCATGTTTAATGGAACAATGGATCAAGTAAATGAAGCAATATTTAAGGGTGGAAAAGAAGCAGTTACCATTTCAATAGGTCTAATTAGTGTACTAGTCTTTTGGTTAGGTTTAATGAAAATCGCTGAGGCAGCTGGCTTGCTTGAAAAGCTTGGAAATCTATTTAAACCAATTGTATCAAGACTGTTCCCTGAGGTACCAGCTGATCATCCTGCAATGGGGTATATGCTCTCAAATATGATGGCGAATTTATTTGGCTTAGGAAATGCTGCAACACCATTAGGAATAAAGGCAATGGAGCAATTAAAGGTTTTAAATGGAAATTCTGATAAAGCAAGTCGCTCAATGATTACCTTTTTAGCGATTAATACATCTAGTTTAACTTTGATTCCAACAACAGTCATAGCCATCATGATTACCTATGATTCTGCAAATCCAACGAGCATTGTCGGACCGACGTTACTTGCAACATGTATTTCCACAATTGGAGCTATCCTTATTGATCGTTTCTTCTATTATCGTAGAAAGAGAAAAGGGTGATAGATATGGGGATAATTAATATTATTTCATTATGGTTAATCCCAATTATAATTGGTTTTATCTTAATCTATGGAACTGTAAAAAAAGTACCAACCTATGAAACCTTTGTTGAAGGTGGAAAAGAAGGAATTAAAATTTCCTTTTCGATAATTCCTTATCTAGTCGGAATGCTTGTATCAATCTCCATTTTCCGCGCATCAGGGGCATTAGAGGCACTTATGAATCTAATGAAGCCTGCACTAGAAGTGCTTCATATTCCTGCTGAAATTGTTCCACTTGCGTTTATTCGACCAATTTCAGGAACTGCGGCATTAGGTTTAACTTCAGATATAATAGCAACATATGGACCAGATTCATTTATCGGTGTATTAGCAGCGACAATGCAGGGAAGCACTGATACAACTTTGTATGTATTAACGGTTTATTTTGGAGCTGTCGGAATTAGAAAAATGGGTGATGCATTAAAGGTTGGGCTATTAGCTGATGTTGTTGGGATATTAGCTGCAATAATTATTGTTTCGATCTTATTTTCTTGATTGTTAT
>NZ_CADEPK010000029.1 GCF_902829255.1 Metabacillus niabensis
CTGCAACGACAGGATTTAAAATCGGCGCACATGCTAAAAAGACAAATGCAACATGAAGAGGCATTCCTTTTTTAATTAGCCTTCTGACAACAGGGACAATTGCACATTCACAAACAGGAAAAATCGCCCCGAGTAAAGCAGCAGGAATAACGGCAATGACTGCATTTTTCGGTATATACTTTTTAACTGTTTCTTCCGACACAAAGATTTGAATAAGTGAAGAGACAAAAACACCTAGTAAAATAAACGGAATTGCTTCAATAACAATACTTAAAAATATTGTATTCAAATTTAACCATTGCTGAGGGATCGAAAATTCAGACTGAAATTGCTTATAGTCCCAAAAAATAAAAAAGTAGATAAATAGTGCAACTAAAACGAGACCAATTATCTCCTTCGATTGCTTCAGCATTGTTGTTTTCATAATAAAAACCCCTTTATCCAAGTTTCATTACAATTTTTTCATCTCTAGTAAACATTCATCATTGGGATATATCTTGTTAAGAGTGTGAGTGGATGAGGATATGGATAAAGAGTAGAAGGTTTTTACAATAAAACCTTCTACTCTCCCCTTATTTACTTCGCTTTTTCAAATAAATCAAAAATGATTTTTGCTTGGTCCGTATTGTCTAGTAACCCTTTAAAACGTGAGCTTTCTGGTCCATACGCATAGACAGGAACTTCTTCACCGGTATGTCCACCTGTTGTCCAGCCTGTTACAGAATGCTCATTGACAATGGCCTCAATCGCATTATCAATTTCTGTTCCATTGTTTGCAGCTGCTGCATCTTTAACTGCTTGAATTTCTTCAGCTGTTATTTGACTATAGAAGTCTGTATCAATGTATTTTTTCATAATTGCCTCAACATCTGCCTCTGCACCTGTTGCAAAGATTTCTGCTGAAATATAATCAGGAGTTTTGTTAAATGCTTTGATTGGTCCTACATGGAAATTATAATCACCATTAGCAACCGCCTTCGTATTCGCTCCTAAAGTTAATCCTCCAGTTGCGTGGTCAGCTGTCGTTACAACTAATGTTTCACCATCCTGCTCAGCAAAGTCGATCGCCATTTTAAATGCACGTTCGAATTCTGCCATTTCGCTCATTGTTGCAACGATATCATTGTCATGCTCAGCCCAGTCGATTTGACTTCCTTCGATCATTAAGAAGAAGCCATCTTCATCTTGACTTAAACGATCAAGAGCTGCCTTAGTCATGTCTTCTAAAGAAGGAATTGTTTCATCACGGTCAATCGCCTTTGGCAACCCACCATTTGCAAACAATCCTAAAATCTGTCCATTTGTATCATTTAATAATTCTTCTTTATTTGTAACAAAGCTATAGCCATCATTTACAAATTCTTCTGCTAGGTTACGATTATCCTTCTTACGTCCTGCCTCAGGAATAAAGTTTGAAGCTCCGCCACCTAGAAGGACATCAATTTTATGCTCGCCATTAATTAACTCATCATAATAATCATCTGCTAAAGCATCCATATTTTTACGACTCTCATCATGGGCACCATATGATGCAGGTGTAGCATGAGTGATTTCAGATGTGGCAACTAACCCTGTTGCTTTTCCGTTCTCTTTCGCTTGTTCTAGAACCGTTTTGTAAATCTTCTTGTCGTTATCCATACCGATTGCATTGTTATATGTTTTATATCCTGAAGACATCGCTGTAGCAGCAGATGCTGAATCGGTAATATTTTGCGATGGATCATCTGGATATGTTGTTTGCATACCTACTAAATATTTATCAAACTCCGAACCTTCCATTTCTTTTGTTGAAGGATCATCGATCATATAGCGGTGCGCAGCTATTGTTGAAGGTCCCATCCCGTCACCAATAAGGAAGATGACGTTTTTTACTTTAGATGCAGATTCATCCTCAGCCTTTGCTGAATCCTGGTTCAGACCCGCAAAGCTACCAACAACGACTGTAGATAACACAGCAGCTGTGACAAGCTTCTTCGTAATCGCTCGATTAAAGACCATTGGTTTACCTCCTGTTTATTTACTTATAAAAAATGAATAAGGGATTTTAGGAACGCAATCGTACGCGCGTCCCCGCATTTCTATTAAAGTAACATTCTATTAAGCATTCATTTTTGCTTTCTTTCTTTGGTAAAGAACAAAGCCCCCACCTGCAATAAGAATGATGAACCCTACTATTAATAGGTTATAAACATTTGTTGCTGTTTTCGGTAAGTTGAATCCATTATTATCGGTATCTACACTTGGCTTATCAGAGACATTACTTGGATCCTTTGTACCGTCACTTGGTTTATCTGTGCCGTTACCTGGGTCTTTTGTGTCATTGCCTTTGTTATCTGTGCCAGGATCTTGATTATCTGCACCTGGGTCTGGCGTTTCCGTGCCTGGATCTGGTTTATCTGTACCCGGGTCTGGGTTTTCCGTACCTGGATCTGGGTTATCTGTACCCGGATCTGGATTTTCTGTGCCTGGGTCTGGGTTATTTGTGCCCGGGTCTGGGTTTTCCGTACCTGGATCTGGATTTTCTGTCCCCGGATCTTCGGTTACTGGAATTTTATTTTCTTCTAATAATGCAAAGATAATTTTTGCTTGTTCTGTATTGTCAATTAATCCTGCAAAACGTTCTTTTTGTGGGCCATATGCATAAACAGGAACATCTTCACCAGTATGACCACCTGTCGTCCATCCTGTTACAGAATGCTCATTAACAATCGCTTCAATTGAATTATCGATTTCTGTTAAATTATTTGTTTGGACTGCATCTTTGACAGCTTGAATTTCTTCCGCTGAAATTTGGCTATAAAAATTAGCATCAATATATTTCTTCATAATTGCTTCTACATCAGCATTTGGACCAGCAGCGAAAATTTCTGCCGCAATATAATCAGGTGTTTTGCTGAAGGCTTTGATTGGCCCTACATGGAAGTTATAATCTCCATTTGGAGTAGCCTTTGTGTTTGCGCCTAGTGATAATCCACCTGTTGCATGGTCAGCTGTTGTTACAACTAATGTGTGACCGTCTTGTTCAGCAAAATCAATTGCTACTTTAAACGCCTTTTCAAAATCATCCATTTCACTCATTGTGCCAACGATATCATTATCATGCTCAGCCCAGTCGATTTGACTTCCCTCTACCATTAAGAAAAAGCCTTGCTCATCACTGCTTAATTTATCAATAGCTACTTTTGTCATATCCTCTAAAGAAGGAATGCTGTCTGGTCGGTCAATCATTTTAGGAAGACCACCTGTTGCAAATAACCCTAAAACTTGCTCATTTTCGTCAGCTAGTAATTCTTCTTTTGTCGTCACATAGCTATACCCATCTTTTTGAAATTCTTCGACAAGGTTGCGATTATCGATTTTGCGACCGTCTTCTGGAATAAAATTGCTAGAGCCGCCACCAAGTAATACATCAATTTTATGATTGCCATTAATTAATTCATCGTAATAGTCGTTAGCAATCGCATCCATGTTTTTACGACTTTCATCATGGGCACCATATGATGCAGGTGTTGCATGTGTAATTTCAGAGGTTGCAACAAGACCTGTCGCCTTTCCGTCCTCTTTCGCTTGCTCTAGAACTGTTTCGTATGGATTTTTATTAGGGTCCATCCCAATAGCATTGTTGTATGTTTTGATACCAGATGCCATAGCAGTAGCTGCTGATGCTGAATCTGTAATATTCTGTGCTGGGTCATCAGGATATGTTGTTTGCATACCGACTAAGTGTTTATCAAATTCCGTTAATTCCATTTCTTTTGTCGAAGGATCATCCTTCATATAACGATGTGCTGCAATCGGGGAAGGCCCCATCCCATCACCAATTAAAAAAATGACGTTTTTTATTTCAGGTGTCTCTTCAGTATTCGCCTTTGCCGATTCTTGTCTTAATCCTGCAAAGCTTCCAATGACTAAAGTAGACAAAACGCCAAAGGTGACTAGTTTTTTTGATAATCCACGTTTCACTACCACTACATTTCCTCCTTTGAATATATTTTTCCCATACAAATACAATGGTAGTTTTATATTGTTAAGCTACCTTTTACGTATTTTGTAGATTTCGTTAAGATTTTGTAAATTTTCGAAAAGAATATTGTCGAAGCGCGAAGGAAGAAATATGATAGAAAGGATCTAGTCGTAATGCTTCCTATTTGAGGTAAAACAAAAACGATATTTTCTAGCTACAGAAAAGAACGGGGGTACTTTTATGAGTCAAGTAACCGATGTTTATATCATTAGTGGGTTTTTAGGTAGCGGAAAAACTACTGTATTAAAGAGATTAGTAGAGGATAGTCAGCTTAAAGGAAAAAAGGTTGGGATTATCTTAAATGAACTCGGTGATACAAATGTCGAATCACATCTTTTTAAGACAGAAAAAATGGTTGAATTATTAAATGGCTGCATTTGTTGCTCGATGCAGGAGGATTTAAAATTAACGCTTAACCAATTTATTGACAACTCTGTTGATATTTTGCTCATAGAAGGAACAGGTGTTGCCAATCCATCTGAAATCGTCGAGGCGATAACAGCCCCTGTTTATATTGATCATTTTGCAATCCGCTCCATCATTAGCTTAGTTGATGCGAGTCAATATCTTGAATATCAAAGTATCTTTTCAAGCTCAAAGGAAATTCGAACGCTATTAAAGGAACAAATCAACTGCGCTTCACTCATTGTCTTGAATAAAACCGATTTAGTAACAGAGAAAAAACTAGAAAAGATTCTTGCCTCCATACGTAAAACAACTAGTGTCGAAACGCCAATTATAAAATCAACATTTGGTGATGTAGCAATGAACGAGTTGCTGCTATCTAGAGTGCAGACATTAGAGCTTACGAAAGAAGCTGAGCAGCCAACATGTAGCTGTCATTCAGA
The DNA here is from genome assembly GCF_902829255.1 of Metabacillus niabensis. GTDB lineage: Bacteria > Bacillota > Bacilli > Bacillales > Bacillaceae > Metabacillus > Metabacillus niabensis. Next base: position 4,873 of record NZ_CADEPK010000029.1, read on the forward strand.
TGATTGTAATCATAAGCACGATCATCAACATGCAACGCTAAAAGCAGTGAAATTAACAGACGTCCCTAAGTTTACTAAAAAGGAATTTGAAGCATGGCTTAAACAACTTCCTAACGATGTTATTAGAGGAAAGGGAATCATTACGTTTAACGATGGTGCGACTGCCTACTCTTTTCAATATTCCTCAGGGCGCCTTTACGTTGAAGAAGTTGAGACATCACAGCCCTCCATCATTATTTTGATAGGCGATCGTCTCGATAGTGAGCGTATTAAAGAGTCATATAGGCTTCTATTACAAAATAAATAATTTAAAGCAAAAAGCCGAGTCTCTTGGATTTATGAATAGAGACCCGGCTTTTTCTTGTCATCATAAGTAATGCAGTAATTCTATACATAGGAACGCCAGCGATATGGTGACTCTCGGAATTGCTGCAATAGATTATCTCAAGAGGCAATGGAGAGCTCCGAACTACCCGTAATTTCAGAGCTAGTTAAAAGGAAAAAAGTAATTTTATGCCAAAAGCAAATAAAATACTGCCTCCAAGAGCTTCACTATATGAGCCAATCCATGATTGAACCCTTTTGCCAATAAGCAGTCCAAACCATGTTAAAATCATACTAATGATTCCAAAAATAGCAACTGTTAAAATCGTTTTCGCCCCATAGATTCCTAAGCTTAAACCAACTGAAAAGCTATCTAAGCTCACGCTAAGTGCAAACACGATGAGCCCCATTCCTACAGGTGTTATTAACGGCTTTTCTTCCTTACTAAATGACGCAAAAATCATTTGCGCTCCGAGTAATATTAATAACCCACCGCCAAGCAATGTCGCAATCGTTCCAAAGGTATCACTTAATAGCCTTCCAATTACCATTCCAACTAATGGCATTACTATATGAAATACACCGATTGTGACACCGATGTAAAAGATTTGTTTCATTCTAAGTCTAATTAAGCCCATCCCAAGGCCTACAGAAAATGCGTCCATGCCAAGTGCCAATGCCATAATTATTAATGTAAAAAGTTCATTTATCACCGTTTCTAAGCTCATCATTACCCTCCTCGGACACGCCTAGTTAACTTTATGCACGTCCGATTTGAATTAGAACTTTTAAGGGGTAGACCGCTCTATTTATTCCTTAATAGCTGATGATACCTATGGTGTCAGATATATTTTTTGATTGTGTCTAAAAACATTACGATGATTTGTTATTCACTTGAATTTTTAATTTATAGGATGGGCATGGATGGAGGCACTAAGTGTGTCAGCGGAAAACTTACAAGTGGAGGGAGCAGGAGGCCCTATTTTACCTGCCATTATCAATTCATTAAAAAAATCCCAAGGCTATCTTTGAATAGCTTGGGACATTCATTCTTTATTCTTCTACTACACGGTTACCCGCTGCCTTAAGCAGGCGATTCATGATCGCTTCTCCAACTCCTGACTTCGGAAAGCTTTCACTGATGATAATATCGATATCCGTTTCATCAAATGTTCTTAACGTATCATAAAGCTCTGTTGCGACCGTACGTAAATCATCTCTGCTTCCACAGGCGATGACTTTATCTGCTTGAAGATAGGGGATTCCTTCACTTGTTGTTAGTACACCTACAGATTTTCCTGCTTCCTTATATTCATTTACTAGCTTTTGAATAAATGAATAATTTCCGTTTGCTATAATGACGGGCGCATTTGGTGAATAGTGTGTATATTTCATTCCGGGTGACTTCGGTGCATGTCCCTCTTCAACGAGCGCCTTGTCAACGGATACTTCACCAACTATCTTTTCAAGTTGCTCCTTTGTTATTCCACCTGGGCGTAAAATTGCCGGGATGTTTGTTGTACAATCTAATACTGTTGATTCAACGCCAACACCTGTTGGGCCCCCGTCAACAATTCCACCAATTTTCCCGTTCAAATCATGATATACATGTGAGGCAAGGGTTGGACTAGGTTTTCCTGAACGATTTGCACTAGGTGCTGCAATTGGAACATTCGCCTCCTTAATTAAAGCAAGGGCGAGCTGATGATCAGGCATTCTTACGCCTACTGTATTAAGTCCAGCTGTGACGAGTTTCGATAACCTCTCACCTTTTTTGGGTAATATAAACGTTAACGGACCTGGCCAAAATTCATCGATCAGTTTATACACATAGTCAGGAATATTTGTCACGATATCATCTAGACTTTTTTTCGAAGCAATATGGACGATTAACGGGTTATCGGCTGGTCTCCCCTTTGCTGCAAAAATCTTTTGGACCGCTTCATCTGAATAAGCGTTAGCACCTAATCCGTAAACGGTCTCTGTCGGAAAGGCGACTACTTCATTTTCTGTTAATAATTTTGCTGCTTGTGAAATATGTGAATAACTAGTGGATAAGTTTTCCGAGTCATCCACAGTCCATATTTTTGTATTCATTTACTCTAACTCCCTTTTCACCGTTCAATTCTATTACTAATCATAGCATATTCGTCCTTGTAGTATATAAAATGAACGACATGAAAACAAGCCTTATCCACATTTTGTGGATAAGGCTGTGGTTATTGTGGAAAACTATGTGGATATATCCACATTATGTGGATTTTACCATTATTTTCGCATTTGCATCATTTGCTGATTCCTTCATATGCTGTAAAGCCATTAATTTTGAGGGGATTTTCTCCTGGTCAATCTCATCAAAGCCCATTAATGATAAAAATTGGACAGATGCTTCTTTGTTTGTGACTAAATACAGATCTTTTAATCCTTTTTGTTCAGCAAGTGATTGAATGCTTTGAAAAAGAGTTAAGATGTGGGCTTGCTTCAGCTTGTCCGATACGACAAGTGAACGTAATAACCCTGTGTCCTCCATTGGTTCAATCCCGATACAGGCGACAATCTCTCGCTCCTCATTTTCCATTATGACAAAATAATCTATTAAACATTCAAATCCCTCTGAACTGACCCCAGCCATATCAACAAACGCTACAAGCCTATTTAAATCCTTCTCTTTTGCAACCTTTAACTGATAAAACATACTCTCACCTCATAAATTGTTATTTCTACTTCAACTCTATGAGGCAAAAACTAGATTTATTCTATTTTTTTGGGGACAGTCCCCAATTAAGCGCTTTATAGATTATTTTACTAGTGAAAACGTTGTGTTGATAGGATCTTTTAAGGGTGGGGACTGTCCCCACCCTTTTTTATTTCTATGAAAACAAGCCTTGGAACCATTCTACTAAGAAGAATTTTACTTCTACTTCCTCTTCTTTTTCTTCTTCCTCATCAACGACTAGTGCTGCTAATTTTTCATCCGTTTTTTCTTTGTCATTTGTTTTACTATCTTCTGGTTCTGCGGCTTGAACTGCTTCACTATTCGAGAAGTCTAAGAAGCATAGCGGTGGAAATAATACACACCACCAATTAGCACCCTTTGCCTCACCAAGACTAATTAAAATCGCTTCATATTCACCTGCTGGATAGATGAAATTTCCATAGAGCTTTGTTGGAAAGCTAACATTATCAAAATCTACTGAGTACGACTGCTGTTTATTTTCCTCATCAAGAACACGCTCAACAATTTTTTCAATTTCTGGTAATCTTGATTGAATTAATTTTCTCGCTTCTTCTACTGAAGTTAGCTTGGCAACCCATTGCGTGATTTCTTTATTTACCTCATCACGGATTTTTCTTTTCAACGATTGATCCTCATCAGAATCACTATTCGCTAGAATCCGTAAACGAATCGCCTCTTCTGGAATAACGACTGGCTCCTCAGCACTTGTTGTGCTTGCTGCTACCGGCTCTTTATAGACATTTGCAACAGCCCCAATAAATAATAGAAATATATATATAAATGCAAGTTTTTGTTTTTTCATCATCTCTCTCCTCCCTTGGTAAACAGTATGGACAGAGAGAGAGATTCCTAAACTAGTTTTTCAAAAATAGTTTGCTAGTTTTTTTGGGGACTGTCCCCAAAAAGGGGCACAGACTAAATCTATTAGCGAACAAACCCTTGTCGTATGGGGATTTGTGTGAAGTGGGGACTGTCCCCCATTTTGAGTGTTAATCTCATAAAATCATGTTTTAAGCTTGGTTGGGGGACTGTCCCCCAACCAAAAGTTGTCCCCCAACCAATTATTTTGCTGCGAAGACCATGCGTTCTTTTCCGTTGATGTCGGAGATAATTTCAATTTTAGCTGTTGGGAGGGTTTGTTCGATTAGTTGTTTTACATCTTGACCCTGTCCTGTTCCGATTTCAAAGGCAATTAGTGCTTTTTCTTTGAGTAAGGGCACCATGTCTTTGATAAGCCTTCTGTAAAAGTTTAATCCGTCCTTTCCACCAGCTAGTGCTCGGATTGGTTCGTGGTCTTTAACAATTGTTGATAGTATCTCAATATCAGCGTCTGGTATATATGGTGGGTTTGATACGAGAATATCCACTTTCTTAAGATTATTTTGACTTGAGATCGGTTCAAGTAAATCACCGTGAAGCCATTGGACGTTTGTCCCGAGCTCAAGCGCATTTTTTTCTGCGATTTGTAAAGATTCTTGTGCGATATCAATTGCTCGTACACGATATCTTGGATTTTCGAGAGCTAGCGTGATGGCAATTGCACCACTTCCTGTCCCAACGTCTACAACTTCTAACGGTTCATCCCCACCAAAATACTGATTTGTTCGCTGTAAAATTCCTTCTACTAGCTCTTCTGTTTCAGGTCGGGGAATAAGCACCTCTTCATTTACGTAAAAACGTCGTCCATAAAATTCCTCATAGCCAATCAAATACTGTACAGGTATTCCTGATGCATGCCTCATAACATCAGACTTAAAGGCTTGAAGCTGCTCATCTGAGAGGACCAGTCTCAAATTTGCAAGCATCGATGCCCGACTCATTTGTAAATGATGCCTAAGCAATAGCTCAGCCGCATTTTCATCTCTTCCCGCTTCCTTTAAAAAAGAAGAAGCCCAGTTCAGGGCTTCGAATACATATTTCATCTATTTTTAATCTTCCGCAGCTTGAAGACGGCTTGATTGATCCTCAACGATTAATGCATCAATCACTTCATCAAGCTTTCCTTCTAAAATTTGGTCTAACTTTTGAATCGTTAAACCAATACGATGGTCCGTTACACGATTTTGCGGGAAGTTATACGTTCTAATCCGTTCAGAGCGATCACCTGTACCAACCGCTAGCTTACGGTTTTGGTCATACTCTGCTTGTGCTTCTTGTTGAAATTTATCATAAACACGGGCACGAAGAACCTTCATAGCCTTTTCTTTATTTTTAATTTGTGATTTTTCGTCCTGACAGGAAACAACTGTCCCTGTTGGAATATGTGTTAAACGGACAGCAGACATTGTTGTATTAACACTTTGTCCACCTGGTCCACTTGACGCAAACGTATCAACACGAATATCCTTTTCATGAATCTCAACCTCTACCTCTTCTGCCTCAGGGAGAACTGCAACTGTTGCGGTTGATGTATGAATACGTCCGCCTGATTCTGTTTCAGGAACACGTTGAACACGGTGGGCACCATTTTCAAATTTTAATTTTGAATAGGCTCCCTTTCCATTAATCATAAAGATAATTTCCTTATATCCGCCTGTACCTGTCGCATTTACTTCCATTACATCAATTTTCCAGCCTTGTGTTTCAGCATAACGAGTGTACATACGATATAAGTTTGCAGCAAATAATGCAGCCTCTTCACCACCAGCTGCACCTCGGATTTCCATAATAACGTTTTTATCGTCATTCGGATCCTTTGGAACTAGAAGCAGTTTTAAACGATTTGTTAGTTCCTCTTCCCGTTCTTCTAATTCAGAAAGCTCTTCCTTTGCCATTTCTCGCATTTCAGCATCAAGCTTCTCCTCAAGCATTGATTTCGTGTCAGCGATTTGCTCACGAACCTCTTTATATTCACGATAAGCCTCAACTGTTTCTTGTAAATCTGATTGTTCTTTAGAATATTCACGTAGCTTTTTTGAATCACTGATAATATCCGGATCCATTAAAAGCTGATTTAGTTTTTCATAACGGTCTTCAACCGATTGTAAACGATCTAACATACATGTTCACCTCAATTTTCATGCATAACGTTTTAATTATAGTATAGGTCAGATAAAGCGTCAAAAGCAAATTGACATCCAGATACAGTCACAGGAAAATTTTGATGGTAAACTATGGTTATATGAATGCACTTATAGGAAAAGAGGTAGAAAGATGAATCTAAACAAAATCCATCATATTGCGATTATTTGCTCAAACTATGAGCTATCTAAAGCGTTTTATACAGAAATACTTGGGCTTCGTATCCTTAATGAGGTTTACCGTGAGGAGCGACATTCCTATAAATTAGACTTAATGGTGAATGATGTTTATCAAATTGAATTATTTTCATTTCCAAATCCACCTAAGCGACCTACACACCCTGAAGCTGTTGGATTACGACATCTTGCCTTTGAAGTTTCAGCAATTGAAGAGGCTGTTGAAGAGCTTGCAAGTAAAGGTGTTGAAGTAGAACCGATTCGCATTGACCCACTTACAGATAAGAAATTCACCTTCTTCCAGGATCCTGATGGGCTTCCTATCGAGCTATACGAAGCTTAAGCAAACATCGACAGGCTGTATTCATATTATGTAAAACTTCCACTTTCTTTGCCGAATATAAACTTGTTTTGTCTAACGTGAAGGGAACTAGCTATAAGAATAGAAAAGGTACATATACAGGTTGCTAATTCTGGGGCGAAGGAATAGTCAATGGGATTCGAAGGAGAAATACTTTTCCTTCATAACTACTCAATTTCAGGGAGGAATACGGATGAATACAGCTACTGTCGTAAAAGAGCTCGGGGTTTCAAGACGGACATTAATGAGATGGGTAAATCAGTTGGACATGCAATTAGAAAAAAATGAGCTTGGCCATTATCAATTTACGGAAGAGGATGTCAAGCGCTTAAAGCAGGTTCAGCAGCAGACTGCTTCAACAGAAAATCAGCCATCTGCTCAAAAACCTATCAAAACCGAACAACGAACAGGTACTGCAAAAATTACTCCAACTTATGACTCTTCCAAAATGAAAGTATTAAATGACCGGATCGATGAGCTAGAGAGAAAAATAAGAAGTAAAGCTGATGATGTTGTATCATACCAAGTTCTTCAGCATCGTAAAGAGATGGAGGAATTACTAGCAAAAATTTCGTCTTTAGAAGAGAAGGTTGCTGAGCTTGAACAAAACCAACAAAAACGTGAGCATGTAAAAGATAATGTTTTAGTTTTCGATCAATCTCCTGCACCTAAAAAGACGAAGCGGAAAAACTTAATCAGTTCGATTTTTAGTTTTTAATAGGGTAAGCAAATCTTATTCTTTGAAGTCATTAATCTCACAGTAAGCTAGACATTTAAGATGTTGATTATAGAAAAAGGCTGTCTTCTAAGAAGTTCTTAGAGACAGCCTTTTGTTTTGATTAAATACTTTTTTCTCTTTTACGGATAATCATAAACGCTACACCAGCCGCAAAAATGATCATACCAATAAGCAAGAAAGTAAAGTTACTTGTTGCCGTATTCGGTAAAATATTTAAACCATTTTGCTCCTGCCCTATAGATGGACGCTCCTTCTCACCTGAGTTACCTGTAGGTGTTTTATCATCGTTTCCTCGAGTGTCTCCATCTTTGTCTGGAGTGATTCCTCCGTTATTTGGCTTTTCTTCTCCATTTCCTGGCGGGTTCTCCCCATTGCCTGGCTTCTCTTCACCATTTCCTGGCGGGTTCTCCCCATTGCCCGGCTTCTCTTCACCATTTCCTGGTGGGTTCTCTCCATTGCCTGGCTTTTCTTCACCATTTCCTGGCGGGTTCTCTCCATTGCCCGGCTTTTCTCCACCATTTCCTGGTGGGTTCTCTCCATCGCCTGGCTTTTCTTCGCCATTTCCTGGATTAGGTTGTTCATTTTTACCCTTTGTAAATGACCATATCGGTGATTCAGATGTTCCCGTATAGTCATCCTCTGCTATCACATACCAGGAATAGGTTTGTTTCTCAGTCAGTCCTTCCCATGTGACTTCAGCAGTTGAACCACTTGCAACATTTTCTTGTTTACCAATTTCCTCATCTGTTTTTACATTGACAGTGAAATAATCAGTTGCTACTTGCTTTTTATCTACTTGTAAATCAAGGTTGATTATCATTTCATCTTTTCCAGGGAATTCTGCGGGATCATAGAAATTATAGTCATCTAAGTATGGTGAATATGTGTTGACGATAATTCGATTATTATCCTGGTCAAAATGTAATAGTTTCATATAGCCTTGACCGCCTTCAGGACCACCTTGGTAGTCGCCAAGCATTTGATAAACTTCACGGTCCGCTACTCCGTCACCATTATCATCAATTTCACTTACTAATGTTTCAGAATCATGGTAGTGACCACTAAGAACGGCGATAACGTTAGGATTCTTTTCTACAACTTCCTTATAAATCGTTTCACCAATCGGGCTTCTATTTCCTGAAACTAGTAAATATTCATGGAAGTTTAAAATCGCCTTTCTATCTGGGTATTCACTTAATACCTGATTCATCCATTGTAAATCCTCAGCTTCAACTCCCCAGCCCATGTAAACCATGATAAAGTCATTGCCATTTGCTGAGATGAGATCATAATGTCCTCGATTGTTTTTATATGATTCACCATAGTAGTCTTTTTCTGCAAATCGGTCTTCGCCAAACCATTTATAGTATTCCGTGTAATCATTTGATAACTGATCAACATCATGGTTACCAGCTAGAACGCCGTACGGAATATTATTATCGTCAAGCACCTTCATATATTGGTCAGCATATTGCCATTGTTCTGGCTTACCTGATTCATCAACTAAATCTCCTGTGTGGAAGACATATTTGATTTTCATTTCTTCTTGCTTTTCGGCAATCCAATTTGTTTGCTTTTCAAAAATATATGGGTAGGATTCTGAATAATATTGTGTATCAGACATCCATACGAATGTGTAATCATACTCATCTGGACTACTTGGAATTTCATCTTGAACGAGTACATTTATTTTTGAATCCTTTACATATTCATTTACCGTAACATTGCCCCTTAGTTCAAAATCTTCCTTGCCAGCGATGTTATACGTAATTAAATCCCATTTATTCGTTTGATGGTTCCATGCATACATTGAAACCTTTCTACCCTCTAGGGAATGACCAGTCCATGAGAGTTCAATCTTATCATTTTCATCAACTGACTCATCTACAGTTACATCAAAGCGATGGTATGGGAACTGTGTATCAGAATTTGTCGTTAAATATTCCCCATCCTTTTCCGCAACTAACGAAATATCATCTGATGTAAAGCTTTCCTCTCCATCCGGTACCATAACAGATGGTGGCTCAATATCATTCGCATTTTTGAAGGCCTTTACATGATTCTTATCAGCAACGTCATATTGGTAGCCTTTATAGAACGTTACATCTAACGCATCATTTGTTGGGTCTGTTACTTTTACTTTTAATTTCGCATCACCATCTACCGGCGTCGTTAGGCTATCTGCTGGTGAGATAAGCTCTGGTAGACTAGGGTTTTCATTGTTTACAGAGAATTTGACAACTTCCTCTGTTACGTTACCTACTTTATCCTCTGCAACAACTGTTAACGTATGCTCTCCTGGTGTTAACTGAGATGATGCTGTTTCGTACGGAACGGTAATTTGCTCGTTATCAAGCAGCACTTGAACAGTGTTCACGCCAGCAATTTCATCTGTAACATCTGTATCGATTGTGAATGCACCCTTGTATTCCTTGCCTTCTTCAACAGTTGTCTTCACCTGTGGCGCTGTATTATCAACGAAGATTGTCGATGTAACTTCATTGTCGCGATCTTGAGCTTTTACAATATGCTTTCCATCAGCAACCTTTGTCGTATCCCATGCATATGTCTTTGCATGTGTATGCTCCTCAGAAATCATAAAGGTGAAATCCTCAAATGGGCGATATGTACCATCATCCCCCATATCATAAACCTTAGTTGGATCACTCTTAGCAGGATCCCTTAATACCGTACCATCCGCTAGAATTAAACGGACATTTCTTATCGTATAATCATCACGATTTTCTTCACTTTCCTCTAACTGGAATGGTGAAGCTTTATTTCCAGCACGAACAGTTAAAGTGTTTTCACCTAGTTGTAAACGGTCAGCATCCACCGGAATCGTAAAGGTTTTCCAATGTGATAGCCAATCCTTATCCATTAAGTATAGAACATCCTCACCCATTGTTACGGCATTTTTAAAGTACGTATTTAAACCGTTCACTTCTAGTGCAAAATAAGCTTGAGTTTCTAATGACTTATAAGCACCTGCTTGTACTTCTGCTTCATCAATAAATAGCTTTACATCATCAGGAGTTTCTTCCTTTGACGTTCCTTTGATGATTTTTGTACCAGATAATATATCATTGTCTTTTACATTCAATCGTATATCTGAATCATCATTCTTGCTCTTAATGTCGATTTGATAAGTATCACTTTTTGTTTCATTTACCCCATCTGATACGACAAAGTAATACTCAACAGATTGCTTAGCAATTAAATCAGATGCATAAATCATATTTTTATACAATTGTGTTTCAGAATCTAAGCTTAGTAATGTTTGAGTAAACTGTTCTTGGTCATTTGTTCGATAATATAAAGTGACAGATTTAACACCAACATTATCATTTGCTTCAGCTGCAATCTCAATATCTTCCGTTTCCTCAACTTCGGTTACTTTCGTTTTATTGATTACAGTTGGTGCTACTGAATCATCCTCGATATGAATCGGTTGTTTTGGAACTTGGAACGATTCTACCGCACCTGGTGTTGCTGCTTCCGTTCCTGCGCTCACTTTTATAGATTGTGTCGAGCCATCTTCAGGATATTTATAGACTATTCCTTTATTCGGAACAGTATCATCAACGTTTGCTACCTCATTGTAGTAGGAAACAGATATTTCCTCCTTCGTATTTGTAGCAACAACTAGACCTCTTGTACTGCCGTTAGCCATTCCGTCGCTATAAATTCGAACGATATCTTCATTTTCAACTAAATTCGTGCCATAGTTAGCGTTAAAATCAGCAACAGTTTGTTCTGTGTTTTGTGAGTTTATAATCCAAAAAACAAGCGTGTCTTGTGCCGGAATGACAACATCATCTGGAATTGAAGGCCACACAACATCACTTGCCGGATCTGTTCCATAACGATATTGAATCTTATAATCTTTAAAGCTTATATCCTTATCAGTGTTATTATAGATTTCAATAAATTCGTAGCCATCTGCTGACCCGACATTTTCTGAGTCTGGGACAACTTCTGTTACTAGGAACTTCGGAATTTTAGTATAATCTACTTCCTCTTTCTTCACTTCGACTACATATTCATCTGTTTTTGCAGAATTTATTCCGTCAGAAGCTTCGATATAGTACGTAATTGATTCATCTACTTTTGTTCCCGGAATAACAGCTGAATAGTTTCCTGTATCCGCACTTACACTCATTGAAAGAGCTGTAAACGAGTCATCACTTGCCTTTTTATAATGCAATGTAACAAACGGCACTGCCTTATCATCTGTTACCGTTGCTTCAACTACTATCGGAGCGTACGCCTCACCTGATTTAATTGGTGTATGAGTAATAACAGGTGCTTCTACGTCTTTAGGTTGTTCATCAATTTCAATCGGCTTTGTCGGTACTTGTACGGAATCAATTACACCTGGAGTTGGTGGCGAAAGGACTCGGTATTTAACCATTTCTGTCCCTTCTGTTGAAAATAAATAATGAATATCTGCTCCAGTATTATCGTTTTCATTCCCTAAATAAGCTGCAGAAACTAGCTCCGTTCCATTGTTATCTTTAATAACGATTGCGCGGTTTCCACCGTTTGCGAAGCCCGGAAAAGCTGTATCTGTATATTCTATTACTTGTTCAGCTGGTAGGTTTGTACCGTAGTTTTCATTAAATTGCTGTAACGTGCGATTCCCGTTATTGAACCATAATACAAGGGTTTCTTGTGGCTCAATCGTAGTCGCAGGAACTTGGAAGACTACCTCACTTCCAGTATCCGTATATTTGTATACAAATGAATAATTTGTTAATGCTAATGGCTGATTTGTATTATTATAGAGTTCAAAAAATTCATAGTAGTCTGTTCCTCCACCAGCGGAGTTCGGTGAAAGCTCAGTAATTAATAAAGGCTGATTACTATATGTTTCCTGTGGCGTTTCGATTTTAACTAAGTACTCATCTGTTTTAGAGGAATTCGTTCCATCTGTTGCTTCAATATAGTACACAATATTTCCTTGGACTTCTGTTCCTGGAATTTCAACAGTAAAGGTTGACTCATTTTCAGTGCTTTTAGTCATCGGAATTTGTATAAACTCATTTTCACCTTCAGCCTTAATATGAAGGGTTACATTATGAACGAAGTGATCATCAGTTACGTTAGCTTCAATCTTTAACGGTTGTAACGCCTTACCTTCGGTTACTGCGTTATGCGAAATGACTGGCGGCTCTGTATCAGCAGGTATTTCAGGTAGCTCGACTGTCTTTGCCGGTACTTGAGTGTTTTCAATTGCTCCTGGACTTGGAGCTGCTAAAACTTGAAGTTTTTCCATTTCCGTTTTAGCTGGAGCATATTTATATTGAACGACAAGCCCGGTATTGTCTGTTTCATTAGGTAAATAGGTTGCAGCCGTTATCTCATTTCCATCCTTATCTTTAATAACTGCTGCGCGGTTTCCACCGTTGGCAAATCCCGGGAAAACATCTTTGTATTCGACAACCTGCTCGCTTGTTAATTGTGTTCCAAAATGATTGTTAAAGTCATCTAGTGAAAGTCCCGCATTATTAAACCAAAATACAAGTGTTTCCTGTGGGTCAATTGTTGTTGCAGGTACTTGGAATACCTTTTCTTCACCAGAATCTGTATAACGGTATAAAAATGTATAATTTGCTAGAGATAAGGGCTGATTTGTATTATTGTACACTTCAAAGTACTCAAAGTTATCAGTGCCTTTACTATTTGGAGAAATTTCTGTTATTAAGAGATGAGCATTTTTGTTAAAGTCTTCAGACTCAATAGAGGGTTCCTCTTGTACTTCTAATTCTGTTGCTTCTGTCTCTTCCTGGGTCGGTGTTTCTAGTTGCGGTTTTTCTTCTGGAGCACTTGTAGGTACTTCTTCTTGTGTATTTGTAGCTCCTTCTTCTTGTACATTCGCGGGTGCTTCTTCTTGAGCTGTGTTTTCTTGTTGAGGCTGTTCAGTTTGATTATTTTCTTGAAGAGGTTCTTCTATTGGTACCGGTTCTTCTTCCGGTACTGGTTGTTCAGCTGTTTGTCCGCCAGTTGGGGACTCCTCTTCTGTAGCATCCTGATTTGATTTTTCTTCTAGATTAAGATCAGTTGAAGTTGGTTGTTGTTCATTACCAGTTGATGAAGGATTTGCTTCAACATTTAATTCTTCCGCAAACGTTTTCTTTGCTGGGATAAATGTCATAAAATTTGAAAAGATAATGGTTACCATACATGTTAGGATAAAAATCCTTTTACATCGAAGCCTTACATCATGTTTAATCATATGTACCTCCTTAAAAATTCCTATACATGTCAATACTAATCGAATTTTGTAAATGGAATTTAAAGGTTACGTAAAGTTTCTTTAATATTTTGTAAATTCCCTTTAACCTTAAAAAATAAAAAAGGTCTAGGAATGCCTAGACCTTTTCACTATACCTACTCACAGTAAATCCAATTTCTTATACCGACATCTTTCTTAATCCAATCATCTGGTAACGGTACATCACTTAAAATATTATCTATTTCCTTAAAATTCTTTAAATTTGATTAAAATGTATGTTTTTTTGTGTTTTTTCATAAAGTTCCAATGGTATTAGCACAAAAAACACCATGCCGTCCATTTGGCATGGTGTTAAATGCGATTATTTGCTTCGTTTTCGAAGTTTTTGTTTTGTTTAACCCGGCAAGAAAATTAGCCCATGTACTTTCTATGCTTATAGACTATTTATCTCATTACGATTGAGCATTTTAAGATCGACAACAGGCTTCCCCGGCACCTCATGATGATGACGGCATCTTGGTTCATATGACTCAGATGCACCAACTAAAATGATTGGATCATCGTATGATGCTGGTTTTCCGTTAATTAGTCGTTGCGTACGGCTTGCAGGTGAACCACAAACAGAGCATACTGCTTGTAGCTTTGTAACAAGCTCTGCTACGGCCATTAATTGTGGTACAACACTAAATGGTTCACCTCTAAAGTCTTGATCAAGTCCCGCTGCAATTACACGGTAGCCTTGGTTTGCTAGCAATGTAAGAACATGACAAATGTCTTCGTCAAAAAATTGGACTTCATCAACAGCAATTAGATCGGTATTTTCTGAAATATGGTCAAAAATCTCTTTTGATGATTTAATTGGTTTAGAAATAATCGCCGTTCCATTATGTGATACGACTTCTTCTTCACTGTAGCGGTTATCAATAGCTGGTTTAAATACCTTTACATCTTGTTTTGCAAATTGTGCTCGGCGAACGCGGCGAATTAATTCCTCAGACTTCCCTGAGAACATGCTGCCACAGATCACTTCAAGCCAGCCACTTTGCTTCATTACATACATTAAAACGGCCTCTCCCTTCGCTACGTTGTTTCATTTTAAGAAAAGCACAAGCACCCACATTTCTCAATATAAGAAGGTTTTTCTCTTAATATAGGAATAAGCTGAACCTCATGATTTAGGTGCTCTCTAGACACTAAAAAAGTAATATTTCCACTTTGTTATCTGTCTTTTTACCGATTTGTGCCTTCCGTTAAGCACTCATTTATTTAGCACAGATGAACTGTGACTCGTTATCTGATTCCCTATTAATAGGGTGGCTTTAAACTTCCTGAACATACAGGTTCAGGCAAGAAACGATTGGTTTCATTTAAAAATAGACGTGAAAAAACAGGCAAGAGCCATTTCGTCTTGCCTGTTGTAAGTTACCATTATTACTTTTGTGTAATGCCGTATTTTTTGTTGAATTTGTCTACACGTCCACCTGCATCTGCAAATTTTTGACGTCCTGTGTAGAATGGATGGCACTCAGAACAAACCTCAACTTTGATTTCGTTTAAAACAGAACCAGTTTCGAATTCGTTACCACAAGCGCATTTCACCATAACTTTATTATAGTTTGGATGAATTCCTGTTTTCATTCTTTTCATCTCCTTCCGCCCTGAATCATCTGAAACAGAGTTATCATCTAGAATGACTCGTCCGATTGACAACTCAATTCTAGAAAAGCACATGATGAAATTATAACAAGGACACGGTCTAAAAGCAAGCCGAAGTTCTAGGGTAGTATATGGAAATTAAAGGGGACTTAATTATTAAACATGAACCCTTCAAATTTGAACCGTGTTGCTCAAAGATTTATCGATTTCTAGCTGTTTTCATTTCAGCATCTAAATTACTGAAAAATTCTTCATTCGATTTCGTTTGACGCAGCTTTCTTAGGAACTTCTCAATGAAATCTGGTGTATCAGACATCGATTTTCGAATTGCCCATAACTTTTCAAGATGATCTTTTGGAATTAGAAGCTCTTCTTTTCTAGTTCCTGAACGACGAATATCAATCGCAGGGAAAATCCGTTTTTCAGCAAGTGAGCGATCTAAGTGAAGCTCCATATTACCTGTCCCTTTGAATTCCTCGTAAATAACGTCATCCATCCGTGAGCCTGTATCAACTAATGCTGTTGCAAGAATTGTTAGGCTTCCACCTTCTTCGATATTACGGGCAGCACCGAAGAAACGTTTTGGACGGTGGAACGCAGCTGGGTCAATACCACCGGATAATGTTCTTCCACTTGGCGGAATAACAAGGTTGTACGCTCTTGCTAAACGAGTAATACTATCCATTAAAATAATAACATCTTTCTTATGTTCAACAAGACGCATAGCACGCTCTAATACAAGCTCAGCAACTTTAATATGATTTTCTGGAACCTCGTCAAATGTTGAGCTAACGACATCACCCGCAACTGAACGTTCAATATCTGTTACCTCTTCAGGTCTTTCATCAATTAATAAAACGATAAGCTCAGCTTCTGGATTATTCGTCGTAATGCTATTCGCAATTTCCTTCAAAAGCATCGTTTTCCCTGCTTTCGGCGGGGCAACAATTAAACCACGCTGTCCAAAGCCAACAGGTGCGATTAAATCCATGATTCTTGTTGATAAATAATTTGGTTTTGTTTCAAGGTAAATTTGTCTATCTGGATAAAGAGGAGTTAATGCTGGGAAGTGAACACGTTCCTTTGCCGTTTCTGGGTCTTCACCATTTACCGCTTCTACATGCAGCAAACCATAGTACCGCTCATTTTCTTTTGGAGGACGAACTTTACCTGATACTTTATCTCCATTTCGTAAATCAAAACGTCTTATTTGTGAAGCTGAAATATAAATATCTTCCGAGCTCGGTGAATAGTTAATCGGTCTTAAGAAACCAAAGCCCTCAGACTGAATTATTTCTAAAACACCTTCCATAAATAATAAGTCTTCTTGTTCCGCATTCGCCTTTAAGATTGCAAAAATTAATTCCTTTTTCGTTAGCTTGCTGTAATAAGATACTTTATATTGACGGGCAAGCTCGTACAACTCTTTCAGTTTCATATGTTCCAATGAAGAAATTGAAACTTGACTCATAAAAACACCACTCTTTTTATTTTTCAATTCATGTATTGATGTTCAATTCATTCGTAAACATTACTGTTGAGCGTTCCCCTTCACCATCTCAACTTGTTTTGTCCACATTTGAACATGCATTTAACCGTTTTCCATCTATCATTCATTTAAGGTAGTTCATTCGATAAATAATGAAGTCTAGTCAGATAACAAATATATGTTATAAGAGATTTACCATCGATTGTACTTTAAGAAGAAACTAGTACATTGGGATTAGAAGGAAAATGAAGGTGAGCTTGAAGTAGATTATGCAGTAATTGCATTCTATGCAGCACTCTTTATTTTTACCCTATTTTTCGAATTTAATCAATCTTTTTCGGAAAATCTATTAGAAGTTTGGGGATATTTGAAAAGCTATCGTCGAGCTTAAACAGCTTTGGATAAGAAGATGCAAGGAAATAGTGTCTTCTTTGGCTACAATTCACTTATACAAAAGTTAAATACCTTTGTTACTAGAATACAATTTTGCTTTAAGAACACGCATGATAACATAGAAGAAAGCAGGATACCCCTACTTTCTCCTTGCATCTCTTATTTATGAATTTTGCATCTGTTCTATTTCTTTATCTGATAATTTCTCCCGCCAGATCGTTGCACCAAGACCTGTTAATTTATCTTCAAGTTGACTATACCCTCTATCGATATGTTCTAAACCTGTTATTTCTGTAATTCCATCTGCCATCAATCCTGCACATACGAGCGCAGCACCTGCACGGAGATCGCTTGCCTTCACTCTTGCACCTTGTAGCTTTGTCGGTCCTGTTACAATCGCAGATCGACCTTCTACTTTAATGGTTGCACCCATTCTTCTTAGCTCATCAATGTGTTTAAAGCGTGCAGAATAAATCGTATCTGTCACAACACTTGTGCCTGTTGCTTTCGTTAAAAACGAAGTAAAGGGCTGTTGCAAATCTGTAGGAAACCCTGGATATACAAGGGTTTTAATATCAACAGGCTTCAATTCCTTTTGACCACCAATGATGAGAATTTGATCATTACTTGTTTCAATATGAAGCCCCATTTCTCTTAGCTTCGCAATAAGTGATTCGAGGTGAAGAGGAATTACATTATCGAGCATAACCTCTTTCCCCATAGCAGCGCCGATAATCATATAAGTCCCTGCTTCAATTCTGTCAGGGATAATCGAATGACGACAGCCGTGTAGCTTTTCTACACCGTCAATTCTTATCACATCGGTACCTGCCCCTTTAATTTTAGCACCCATGCTTGTAAGCAATGTCGCAACATCGATAATTTCCGGTTCCTTTGCTGCGTTTTCAATGATTGTTCTTCCTTTAGCTAAGACGGCTGCTAACATAATATTTATTGTGGCGCCAACACTGACAACATCCAAATAAATCCTTGCACCATGCAATTCATCAGCACGTAAATAAATCGCCCCTTGCTCATTCGTTACTTGAGCACCTAATGCTTCAAACCCTTTTATATGCTGATCAATCGGTCGAGGGCCAAGGTGACATCCTCCTGGCAAACCAATAACCGCCTTTTTAAATCTTCCTAACATTGCACCCATTAAGTAATAGGATGCTCTTAGCTTTTTCACTTTGCCATTTGGAAGTGGCATCGAAATCATTGTTGAAGGATCAACATACATTTCGTTGTTTTTTAATTCAACTCGACCACCTATTTCCTCTAGAAGGTCACCAAGAATAGCTACATCTGAAATATTTGGTAACCCTTCGATTGTGACTGGTGATTCTGCTAATATTGTTGCTGGTATGAGGGCAACAGCACTATTTTTTGCCCCACTAATATTGACTGTACCATTTAAAAAATCTCCACCGGCTACTTTTAATTTTTCCATGATAGTCTCCCTTCTTATGAAGTTGACTTTCCGGAAAGAACATGGAGGTGAGTTTGCGCTCATTTCGCACAAATATGCATTCACTCACACGAAACACGCCTTTTATTCATTAGCCATCATGTTTTCCGAATTAGATGCAAATCTTGTCAACAAAATTATCAATACATAGGAAAAGCACTGGGCATCTTGGCAAATAAACCGTTATTTCTTTTATTTCCTTATTAGCCTTAGTAAATACCTGTTTACAACTTGTTATGTAAAAAATCATCTCGTATGAAAAAATATCACTCCATTTTTGGTAGAGTATACTTACTAATAATATCGGACAACATCTACATAAAATTTAGAACTCTTACATATTATTATTGATTCTATTATATTAAACCATCTATTATGAAGGACAACAACATTTACGCTAGAAATTTACGTTTAATTACATTTGATTAGAAGTACCTACTGATTATTCTTCGTTTAATTAAATCTGGAATTAACTAGACAGTAGGTGTTTTTTAGACATCGTGGATTGAGAAGAGTTTTAGTGAATCTTTATATACAATTTTCTAAAAGAGCAAATTCACTAATAAAATCGCTATACATCACTATTTGTATATAAGTGATGAAAGAGATTAATTAATGGACTAGGTGCTTGAGCTTACTATTAAAGCTAAAAGAACAAATCAAAACGAACAAACATTTTGCTTGTCCGTTTCAGTTATCACAATTGGTCAGCTAGGTATTTTGTTAGCGCTTTCCTTTATCTTCGGAATAGAACCGCCTATAAAAAGGCGGCTTTATTCTTTATTTTATGATTAAGCTTTGTTAGAAGAACCGAATTCACGCATTTTTCCGATTACTGTTTCTTTAATCGCGTCACGAGCAGGTCCTAAATATTTACGTGGATCATATTCGTTTGGTTTTGCTGCTAACACTTCACGAACTACTTTTGCAGATGCAATTTGGTTTTCAGTGTTAACGTTAATTTTAGCAGTTCCGAAAGAGATTGCTTTTTGGATATCCTTTGTAGGAATTCCAGTACCACCGTGAAGTACTAATGGCATGTTAGTTAAGCCTGCAATTTCTTCCATTTCTTTGTAACCTAAGTTTGGCTCACCTTTGTATGGTCCGTGAACTGAACCAAGTGCTGGCGCTAAGCAATCAATACCAGTACGTTTTACAAGTTCATTACATTCTTGTGGGTCAGCATAGATTACGCCGTCAGCAACTACGTCATCCTCTTGTCCACCAACAGTACCAAGTTCAGCTTCTACAGAAACACCTTTTGAGTGAGCATAGTCAACAACTTTTTTAGTTGTTTCTACGTTTTCTTCAAATGGGTGATGTGAAGCATCAATCATTACAGAAGTAAATCCTGCATCTATTGCTTCTTTACATTTTTCGTAGCTTGAACCGTGGTCAAGGTGAATAGCCACTGGTACAGTAATATTGTAGTCTTCCATTAGACCTTCAACCATTTTTACAACGGTTTTAAATCCTCCGATGTAGCGTCCAGCCCCTTCAGAAACACCAAGAATAACTGGTGAATTTTCTTCTTGTGCTGCTTGTAGGATAGCTTGAGTGAACTCAAGGTTATTAATGTTAAATTGACCTACTGCATATCCTCCGTCTTTCGCTTTATTTAGCATATCTGTCATTGAAACTAAAGGCATACCGAAAAACCCTCCTAATGAACCTAATTTTCTGAAACAGAAAAGCATATCATACCTAGCTTGACCAGAATATTCACGATTATGTAGTATCCGCATGATCACTTTTCACTTACTAAGCATACCAATTTCTTCGAAAATCGGCAACAATTCGACAGCTCTTTTCAAAATATAAATTCAATATTATGCTTTTAGCGGCAAATATTTTTTTACTGCCTCACGAATTTCGTCGATATCAAAAGGCTTAGCAAAATGCGTAAGTGCACCTAAATCCTTTGCCTCCTGAATCATATCTAACTCTCCATAAGCAGTCATAATGATAACACGAATGTCCTTGTCAACTACCTTCATACGCTTTAGAATTTCAATTCCATCCATACCTGGGATTTTCATATCTAAAAGAACTAAATCTGGTGAGTGCTTATCAACAATTTCCAGCGCTTGAAAGCCGTTAGCTGCTTGAAAGGTTTGATAGCCCTCTTTCTGAAAAACTTCATTTAGCAAAATTCGAATTCCATACTGATCATCAACAATTAGTATTTTTTCCTTTAACATGATTCCTACACACCTCTTCGTTGGTTTCTAAGAAAAGCACAAGTACTTTTTAGCCCTGACATGGATATGACGGACATGATCAAAAAGGATACTTACCCTTCGCATCATTCGCATATACCAGAAAGGGTTTAGTACTTGAGCTAGACATTAAACTTCATACAAAAATTGATACCTACTTTTTGTAAAATAAATCGAACCCGCTCAAGAATCCACATCCAGTGACTTCACCTAATATAAAAGTCTTTACTATCTGCCTTGTGCTACTTATCATACACACATAAAATCCAGTAATTCATACTGGATATGGCTTAGAATTAAATATAATGATGAAATTAATCTCTAATTATGGAAGTAAGCTTTTATATGAAGGATCACCTTCATAAGGATTTTTTTTCACAACTTACATAATTCTTTCTTTTAAGGCTAACTCCTGCTTGAATATCAACTTGTTTATCGACAATTTTTTCATTTGTTTGTCAATTTCCTCTTATAACCATACCATCGTTTTATAAAGGATGATAGCAATATTTCCACATATCGTGCCTGTTTCTTTTCCCTGCCAACATGTTTCGTTATAATAGTTATACACTGATAAGAAAAACGAAGTGCTGACGGCATTTATTGCCAATCGCCGTTTAAAAGGAGAACCTATATAAGATGATGAAAGTTTTCACTACACAATTAACTGGGCATTTTAACAGGATTGTTGATCAGGAGACATTGGATATTGAGGATAGCTCAAGACTTCTTGCCCAGGCGCTAGTCGGGGAAGGAAATCTATATTTATATGGCCATAAAGAGCTTCATGGTATCGTCTTAGAGGCTATTTCAAGTAATGAGCCGTTACTAAGAGCAAAGCCCTTGCTTGAACATGACGGGCAAATTACTGAGGTTTCATCTGCTGATAGAGTTCTGTTATTTACACATTTTTCAACAGATGAAGAAGCCATTCAAATTGCTAAATCCTTAGCAGAAAAAGGAATTCAGACAGTCGGTGTTTCTGCAATTGCCAAAGATGCTCCAAAGGGACTCGAATCGATAACTGATTTTCATATCGATTCCAAGCTACGTCAGCCACTTATTCCTGGGGACGACGGGAATCGCTACGGATTTCCAGCTCTTATGACATCGTTATATGTGTATTATGCGATTCATTTTACTATTCAGGAAATATTAAGTGAATATGATGAAGAGTTGTAAGCAATTAGCTAATGCTAGTTGCTTTTTATTTTACTTTGGTATATTTTCCGTAGTACCTTATTGCAGAAGTCAGAGAAGCCTATCTGCAGAGTAACCCCATATTCGTTACAATTAGCATCCGCTAGCTTAACGAAAAAAAGCTAACATATCTTAGGGCCTATTGAAAAGGCTTGTCCAAGATACATTAGCTTTCGTTTGTCTTATTAGTTTTTGCTAGTTAGTGAAGCGTGAACGAAGTCACGGAATAATGGTTGTGGTCTTGTTGGTCTTGATGTAAATTCTGGATGGAATTGTGATGCGACAAACCATGGGTGATCCTTCACTTCAACAATTTCAACTAATCGTCCATCTGGTGTAGTACCAGAGAAGACAAATCCAGCATCCTCCATCGCTTGACGGTACTCATTGTTAAATTCATAACGATGACGATGGCGCTCATATACAACTTCTTCTTTATACGCTTCAAACGCAAGTGAACCTGATTTTAACTTACTTGGAGATAATCCTAAACGTAAAGTTCCTCCAAGGTCTTCAATATCTTTTTGTTCAGGTAATAGATCAATGACTGGGTATGGAGTTGACGGATCAATTTCAGATGAGTTTGCTCCTTTTAAACCTAAAACATTACGAGCAAATTCAATTGAAGCAACTTGCATACCTAAGCAAATTCCTAAGAACGGAACTTTGTTCACACGAGCATACGTAGTTGCAAGGATTTTCCCTTCAACACCACGATCACCAAAGCCACCAGGAACTAAAATTCCGTCAACATCAGAAAGCTGCTCTTCGACGTTTTCCTCTGTTAGCGTTTCAGCATTGACCCATTTAATTTCAATATCTGAATCATATTGATAGCCAGCATGACGCAATGCTTCAACAACTGAAATATAGGCGTCTTGTAATTGAACATATTTTCCAACGAGACCGATTTTTGTTGTTTTTGATAAATTTGTTACTTTATCAACTAGCTGTTTCCATTCCGTCATATCTGCTTCTTTACAATCAAGCTTTAAATGCTTGCAAACAATTGTGTCTAAGTTTTGTTCTTGTAAATCTAATGGGATTGAATACAATGTTTCCGCATCACGACATTCAATAACTGATTCTTTATCGATATCACAGAATAAAGCAATCTTATCCTTCATATCTTGAGAAATTGGTTTTTCTGTACGAACAACGATTACGTTCGGTTGAATCCCTAAGCTGCGAAGCTCTTTTACACTATGCTGTGTTGGTTTTGTTTTCATTTCACCAGCAGCTTTAATATAAGGAACAAGTGTACAGTGAATATACATAACATTATCGCGACCGATATCACTTTTAATTTGGCGAATTGCTTCTAGGAATGGTAATGATTCGATATCCCCAACTGTTCCACCAATTTCAGTAATAACAACATCAGCACCTGTTTCTTTTCCTGCACGGAAAACACGTTCTTTAATTTCATTTGTAATATGCGGAATAACCTGTACTGTTCCACCTAAATAATCTCCACGGCGTTCTTTCTTTAAAACAGTAGAATAGATTTTCCCTGTAGTGACATTATTGAATTTTGTTAGATTGATATCAATGAAACGCTCATAATGACCTAAATCAAGATCTGTTTCAGCTCCATCGCCAGTAACAAAAACTTCCCCGTGCTGGTATGGACTCATCGTTCCAGGATCCACATTGATGTAAGGATCAAATTTTTGGATCGTTACACTCATGCCACGATTTTTTAATAATCTTCCTAGTGATGCGGCTGTAATCCCTTTTCCTAGAGATGATACAACGCCACCTGTTACAAAAATATACTTTGTCATAGTTATCCCCCTAAAGAAGCTTTATATGTTTATTTTGTACTAAATGCACTTTGGCATACTCACACCATCGTCATTTGGGAACTTTACTTAAAGAGCCTTCAACTTCCTTAAAAAACCAACTTAGATAAGAAAAATCCAAGCGCCTTAAAATAGCTTAAGGCAAACAAAACGCAAGTTAATTCCCTTTTCGCTTGTAACCTAAAAGAAGCTAGACGCAGATCCCTGCACCAAATCTAAGGATAAATGATATACTTGATTACCCGTTAAAAATAGAAAGCCCCCTTCCAAACAAGTTGAAAGGGAGCGTAAATGTATAATATATACAACGATTGCTTTTTTAAGAGCCCAAAATAGATTCTACCTAGTTAGATAAGGAAAGTCAAGATGATTCAGATTAATTTTCTTCCTCATCATCATCAAAGTCTTCATCATCTTCTTCATCTAATTCAAACTCATCATCATCGTCGATAAGATCATCGTCATCATCTAAATCGACATCATCTAAATCATCGAAGTCGTCATCATCTTCTTCGTCATCTGTATCGTCAAAGTCATCTAAATCATCAAAGTCTAAATCGTCTTCAATTTCATCGAAGTCTTCATCCAAATCATCAACAAGAGCTTTTTTCGCTTTTTTCTTCTTCGGCTTCGTTGTTGTCGGAACAATTTCTTCCTCTATTTGTTCATATGGGTACCATGTACGTAAGCCCCACATGTTTTCTCCTACACAAATGAAGCGGCCATCAATATTCATATCTGTATAAAATTGTGCAATACGGTCTTCAACCTGTTCTTTAGTTAAACCAAGAAGGGCTGCAACCTCTTCTACTAATTCGTTAAAAATATAAGGTTTTCTGTTTTCTTTAAACAGTTCATAGGCAACTTCAACCATTGCCATTTCTTTAATTTGCTCTTCTGTTAATTCCTTAAGACTCAAGTACGGCACTCCCTTTCTAGGTATCTCATCTATTTATCCGATGTAACTAGCAAGTATTATTGCTTTATCGTACAATCGGATAAGTTTCACTAATTTAGCGAGGATTAGAGCCCACGCTTATTGAAAATCTTATTAGATAGAAAAGCTCCTTGCACTCATTGCTATGTCAAAATAGAAGCATTTATTTCCTTGCTTCTCATAGAATGATTGCATGAAACAAACATCGAATTTTCACTAATATGAACTTAAATACGATGTTTAGCTTGGCCTTCTATTCCATTATGTACTAGGTAAGTCTGCAAATCATACCATTCATTATAAACAAATTCTAGCAGTTTATGCCACAATAATCACGTAAAAATATGCAAAATCTAAGGGGACCGTAAAATTCCAGTAAAAAACGGGAAATTCTGCTACAGAAGTGGCGTTCAATTTCTATCAGTTAGAAGGAATTGGAACGTTTTGATTCCTTTGCATTTTTCCCGCTATCTTTGTACAATGAGGGGAATTTTGTCTCATCATGACCAAATATTATATCGCTGTATTTTTCAGCACTCTTCATATCCTTTATCGTAAAAACATGTACTTTTTTGAAAATAGATTCCATCTTTTCTATACTAGGAATTAAAATAAATGAA
This sequence comes from Metabacillus niabensis, assembly GCF_902829255.1. Classification (GTDB taxonomy): domain Bacteria; phylum Bacillota; class Bacilli; order Bacillales; family Bacillaceae; genus Metabacillus; species Metabacillus niabensis. The sequence continues at coordinate 30,259 of NZ_CADEPK010000029.1, forward strand.
TAGCATCACTTCAAATAATCAGTTCTGCTTCACCATTCCGTGAGTGATGAAATCTGTTTGAAATTCAATGTATTGCTCTAACGTATAATGCTTTTGTAATGTCCATCTTCTGAATGCCCACATCTCACCTTGAACTACAATGTTATGAGCAAGAAGCTCACACTGCTGCTCGGTAAGCTGTAGCTCACCTGTATTAACACAAGTTTGGATCATCTGTTTGAATAAATTTGTCATTTCAAGTTCTTTATTCAGCACATATGGAAGGGCATCCTTTGATAATGATTTTGCCTCCTGATACATGACAAGCACTTCATCCTGCATATCATGGACAACGTAAAAATATGTCTTAATGGCCTTTTTCAGGCTTTCAACCGTCCCCTCCTTCGTATCGATATCTTCTTCTAATCTTGAATAGACTTGGTCATAAATCGTATCACATACTAAATAAAGAACATCTTCCTTTTGGCGAATGTACTCATACAATGTTCCAATGCTAAAGCCTGCCTCACGGGCGATTTCTCTTGTCGTTGTTCGATGGAAGCCCTTTTCCTTAAATAGAGATACTGCCCCTTTGATCATTTGATCCCGTCGTTTTTCTATTAACTGCTCATCTTTTACAGATGCCTGAATCTGACGTTTTTTCATCTATACCTCCCTTAGTCGAAAAAAATGAATTTTACTATTAATAGAAGCTCTAACTATTTTGTTAGCATTCTTGAAATGACAAGACGTTGGATTTCTTGGGTTCCTTCATAAATTTGCGTTATTTTTGCATCACGCATATATCTTTCCACTGGATAGTCCTTCGTGTACCCATAGCCACCGAATATTTGTACAGCCTCTGTTGTCACCTTCATCGCTGTATCACCGGCAAAAAGCTTTGACATAGCAGACTCCATCCCATAGGATAGTCCTTCTGATTCCCGCCAAGCAGCTTGATAGGTTAAAAGCCTGGCAGCCTCAATGCTTGTTGCCATATCAGCTAATTTAAAGCTAATCCCTTGCTGAGCCGCTATCGGTTTTCCGAACTGCTCACGTGTTTTTGCATAGTCTATTGCAGCATCCAATGCACCTTGGGCAATTCCAACCGCTTGGGCAGCTATACCATTTCTCCCTCCATCTAATGTCATCATCGCAATTTTGAAGCCTTCACCAAGCTGACCAAGTATGTTCTCCTTTGGTACTTTGCAGTCTTCAAAAATGATCTCAGTTGTTGGTGATGAACGGATTCCTAATTTATGCTCTTTTTTCCCGATCGAAAAGCCGGCAAAATCCTTTTCTATGATAAAGGCTGTTGTTTTTTTGCTTTTACTCGTTGCGTCCGTTACAGCAAACACGATATAAATATCAGCAATGCCCCCGTTTGTAATAAAAATTTTTGAACCGTTTATTACATAATGATCCCCTACTAATCTCGCATTTGTTTTCATACTCCCTGCATCTGATCCAGATCCGGGTTCTGTTAAACCATAAGCACCGATTTTTTCACCTAATGCTAGAGGCTTTAAATACGTTTGCTTTTGTGCCTCTGTTCCGAACTTATAGAGGGGCCAGCAGGCTAAGGATGTATGAGCTGATAACGTTACACCAGTTGAAGCACAAACTCTTGATAATTCTTCGACTGCAATACAATAAGCTAAATAGTCACTGCCAATTCCACCGTATTGCTCAGGCCAAGGGATACCTGTTAGTCCGAGCTCAGCCATCTTCGTAAAGATGTCTCGATAAAAAAGCTCCTGCTCATCACGTTCTGCTGCAGTTGGTTCCACTTCCTTTTTAGCAAAATCCCTTACTGTTTTTCGAAGCATTTCATGTTCTTCTGAAAGCATAAACTGCATCACCAATCCCCCTAACTTTTTAGAAGATGCTTACTAATTACAATTCGTTGAATTTCACTCGTTCCTTCATAGATTTCACAAACCTTTGCATCACGAAAAAATCGTTCAGCAGGAAACTTATCTGTATATCCTTCATCACCGAGAAGCTGTACGGCTTCTGTTGCATTTTCCATCGCTGTTTTTGAAGCGAATAACTTCGCAATTGCCGCTTGTTTCCCACAAGAAAGGCCATTCCCCTTTAAATATGCAGCTTGATAGACTAGTAGCTCTGCCGCTTTCACCTTTGTCGCCATATCTGCAAGCTTGAACGCTAAGCCTTGTTCAATTGGACGCTGCGATTCAGTGCTTCGTTTTTTTAAAAAGTTTGTTGCAACATGTAAAGCAGCTTCCGCAATGCCAAGCGCCTGGGCGGCAATACCAATTCGTCCACCATCAAGGACTGACATCGCCATTTTAAAGCCATCTCCTTCATTACCAAGGAGGTTTTCTAACGGTACCTTTGCCTCATCGAAAAGAAGCTGGACAGTTCTTGAACCGTGTAACCCCATTTTCTGTTCATCATGTCCAAAGCTAAAGCCATCTGTTTCCTTATCCACGATAAAAGCTGATATTCCCCTGTTACCTTTAGACTGATTTGTTTTTGCAAAGACGATATACGTATTTGCTTCCCCTCCATTTGTTATAAACTGCTTTGCACCGGTTATTTCATAGCACGTTTCTTTACGCATCGCACGAGTCGCCATTTTAGCCACATCTGAGCCAGCATTTGCCTCAGTTAAACAAAAGGCCGCTAAGCTTTTACCTGTCGCTAATTTTTTGAGATACTTTTCCTTTTGCTCCTCTGTTCCGAACATGAATATCGGAAGCGTACCAACAGACGTATGAACAGATAAAATGACGCCAAGCGCTGCACTTATTTTGGAAATCTCATGAATAGCAATAATATAGGATATAAAATCCTTTCCCGCCCCGCCAAAACATGTTGGGATTGGTATCCCCATCAAACCAAGCTCTCCCATTTTTTGTAGAAGGGATGTTGGGAATTCACCGTTTTCCATTTTTCCCACAAAGGGCTCTACCTCGTTTTCGACAAAGTCACGAACCATTTTCTGCATCGCCTTTTGTTCCTCTGTTAGCTTAAAATTCACTTGATGTCACTCCTTTTTTAAAAAAGCATAATAGCTTTCTTTAGCAACGTAAAAATAAGAGCAACCCGATGATGTTAATCTGGGAACAATCTTATTGATGATTATTCATATTGATAAAAGCCTCTGCCAGTTTTTTTCCCTAACCACCCGGCTTTTACATAGTTTTTCAGCAATGGACAAGGACGATATTTATCATCACCAAGGCCATTGTGGAGAGTTTCCATAATATATAAGCATGTATCAAGACCGATAAAATCTGCCAGTCTAAGCGGTCCCATTGGGTGATTCATTCCAAGCTTCATCACCTCATCAACCGCATCCTTTGTTGCAACACCTTCATAGACAGTGTAAATTGCTTCATTTATCATCGGCATTAAAATACGGTTAGAGGCAAAGCCAGGATAATCGTTGACCTCGACCGGTGTTTTGTTTAGAGCTTCAGCAAGACTTTTTGTTTGCTCAAACACATTATCACTAGTCGCTAAGCCGCGAATAATTTCAACTAGCTTCATAACAGGTACAGGGTTCATAAAATGCATGCCTATTACGTTTTCGGGACGATTTGTTACCGCAGCAATTTCAGTTATCGAGCATGATGATGTGTTTGTCGCAAGAATCGTATAGGGTGGAGCTAATTTATCAAGCTGATAAAATACGTCTTTTTTTACCTTGATTTTTTCAACGACAGCTTCAATGACGAAATCAACTGTTTGAACTTGCTCAAGCTTCGTAGTTGTTGTGATTCTTTTGCAAATTTCCATCATTTCTTGTTTAGCAAGCTTTCCCTTTTCAACTTGCTTCCCAAGCTGGTCCTGAATCAATTGTTTCCCTGTTGAAACAACGGCTTGCTCCAAGTCATAAAGAATGACAGGAAATCCTGCCATTGCACATACGTGGGCAATTCCTCTACCCATTTGCCCAGCACCAACAACCATGATTTTTAAGCTCCTCATCATTCATCCTCCTCCCAGCTACACTTCAAGCATAATCGCATCACCTTGCCCCCCACCGCTGCATATAGCTGCAATCCCTATACCTCCGCCTCTACGTTTTAACTCATACATAAGGGTAAGGATAATTCTCGCACCACTCGCACCGATCGGATGCCCTAACGCAATCGCACCTCCATTGACATTGACTTTGTTCGGATTAAGATCATTAATTTGGTTTGCTGCTAATGCAACAGAGGCGAACGCTTCATTTATTTCAAATAAGTCGATGTCATCAATTGTTTTACCGGTCTTTTTAAGAAGATCGTTTATGACGATTCCTGGTGTTTTTGGGAAATTCTCTGCTTCAACGGCTATAGCTGTATGAGCTACAATTTTTGCGAGCGGCTTACGGTTTTCTCGAATAGCCCGCTCTTCACTCATAAGGACTAAAGCCGCTGCCCCATCGTTAATACCTGGGGCATTCCCTGCAGTTATTGTTCCGTCATGATCAAAAACAGGGGCTAGTTTCGCAAGCTGTTCGATTGAAGTATCCTTTCTCGGTGCTTCATCCTTCTCCACAATAATTGGTGCTCCTCTTCTTTGCTGTACCGTTATTGGAATGATTTCTCCTGCCAATCGCCCAGCGTTCTGTGCAGAGACGGCGCGCTGATGACTTTGCAATGCCCATTCATCCTGTTGCTCTCGCGTTATGTTTAATTCCTTTGCTGTCCGATTACCGTAAGTACCCATATGGACTCCTGTAAAGCTGCAGGTTAAGCCATCATGGATCATTAAATCCTTTACAGGGGTATCACCCATTTTGATTCCGAAGCGTGCTTTAGGTAAAAGATATGGTGCATTACTCATTGATTCCATCCCACCAGCTACAATTACCTCTTCATCTCCAGCACGAATGATTTGATCCGCTAAGGTGACAGCTCTTAATCCAGATGCACAAACTTTATTAATTGTTTCTGTTTTCACATCCCAAGCAAGACCCGCCGCCCGTGCAGCCTGGCGCGACGGAATCTGCCCTTGCCCACCTTGGAGCACTTGACCAAATATCACCTCCTGAACTTCATTTCCATCAATATTTGCTCTTTTTATCGATTCCTTAATAGCGATACCACCAAGTTCAATTGCGGTAAAGGACGCCAATGCTCCACCGAATTTACCAAATGGTGTCCGTGCCCCACTTAAAATTACTGTCGTTGTCATCCTTTTCTCCCCTTTATTAGCTATTAAATATCGATTTTTCTAATAGTTCTGCGACATCATATGTGCTTACTGTTGCCTCAACCTCCTTAGCTTTCGTGCCATCGCTTAGCATTGTTAAACAATACGGACAGCCCGAGCTAATAATCGTCGGTTTTACGGCAAGAGCTTGTTCTGTTCTTGCTACATTAATGCGGCTGCCTGTATCCTCTTCCATCCACATTAATCCTCCACCTGCACCACAGCACATTCCTGTTTCGCGGTTTCGTTTCATTTCTACTAGAGTGACTCCGGGAATTGCTTTAATAACCTGGCGTGGGGCATCGTAAACATCATTGTAGCGCCCTAGATAGCAGGAATCATGAAAGGTAATCGTCTCATTTACTGCATGAACTGGTTTTAACCTGCCTTCCTCAACTAATTTAGCTAGCAGTTCAGTATGGTGATACACCTCTGCTTCAAGTCCAAAGTCCGGATATTCATTTTTAAATGTGTTATAGGCATGAGGATCAATCGTAACGATTTTTTTCACATTATGCTTGGTAAATTCCTCGATATTCTTTGTTGCAAAATCCTGGAACAAAAATTCATTCCCAAGTCGACGTGGAGTGTCACCTGAGTTTTTCTCTCGATTTCCTAGAATCGCAAACTTCACCCCAGCCTTATTTAAAAGTCTTGCAAAGGAGAGGGCGATTTTTTGACTACGGTTGTCAACCGAGCCCATTGAGCCGACCCAAAATAAATATTCAAACTCTTCCCCGACCTTTTGCATTTCCTTTACTGTCGGGATGGAAATTTCTTCATTAAGTTCCCGCCATGACCCCTTTTCTTTTCGATTTAATCCCCATGGATTTCCTTGTCTCTCGATATTAGTCATCGCCCGCTGTGCATCAGCATCTAATTTCCCCTCTGTTAAGACTAGGTAACGGCGCAAATCAATAATCTTATCGACATGCTCATTCATCACTGGACATTGGTCTTCACAATTGCGGCATGTTGTACACGCCCAAATTTCTTCTTCGGTAATGACATCTCCAATTAGCGATGGATTGTATTCAAATGCAGTTGCTGCTGACTCGTTTGCACTAGCACCTGCTGCCATCAGCGCAATTTGGTTTCCCTTCGTCTTACTAAAGGCTGCAGTGGGAACCCATGGCTGCCTTTGCGTAACTGCAGCACCTGTTAGTGTTAAATGGTCACGTAGCTTGGTAATCAAATCCATTGGTGAGAGAAGTTTCCCCGTTCCAGTTGCTGGGCACATACTTGTGCATCGTCCACATTCCACACAGGCATAGAGATCTACTAATTGCTTTTGGGTAAAATCTTGAATATTCCCAACACCAAATGTTTCTTGTGATTCATCTTCAAAATCAATTTTTTCAAGCTTTCCCGGATTTGTTAATCGATTTAAAAACACATTTGCAGGTCCTGCAATTAAATGAGCATGTTTAGATTGAGGTACGTAAACTAAAAATGATAATAAGAAGAGTAAGTGGATCCACCATGCAAAATAGAATAGGACAACTGCGCCAGATTCTCCGACAAAGCTTAAAATTACCGCAAAACATGAGGCAATCGGCTCAGACCATGTCAGTCCTTCCTCGTGCCAAATAAGTGCCATTCCATTCCCTAAAAGGACAGATAGCATTAATCCCCCGATAAATAATAGGACTAACCCAGATTTAAATCCTCGCTTTAGTCGGACAAGCTTTTCTATATAGCGACGATGGAATGCCCAAGCAACGGCAACTAAAATCATAAACGTGACAATTTCCTGAAAAAATGTAAAAGCCGGATATAGCGGTCCTAACGGAAGATGTCTTCCTGGCATAAGTCCTTTGATAATAAAATCAATCGCTCCAAATTGAACGAGAATAAATCCATAAAAAAACATGACATGAATAATCCCACTTTTTTTATCCTTTAAAAGCTTCTTTTGTCCAAAGACATTAATCCAAATGTTATGGAATCGCTCTTTCATTCGATGCTCAAATTCAACCTTTTTTCCAAGTCGAATATAAGCTAGCCTCGTTTTTATTAAGTACACAAACAAATGAATTGCGTAAGCGGTTACAATAACAAATGCCACAAAATTTGCCACAAGTAGCCAAGTCATTTCTTCTCCCCCTTTTCCCGATTACATGTTGTTAAACAAAGGTCTTTTCCCCTTAAAGACGTTGTCTAGCTTTTTCATTATTCTATAACATCCACCCTACTTACATCTTATGAATGACATCTATACGTTTATGATAAATAATGAATGAGCATTCAGTCAATATTTATTTCCTTGTTTCCACATAAAATAAAAAGTCGTGTTAATACTATAAAAAATATGCTACTAGGAGGAATGACATTGACTCAGTTCCTTTTGATCGGCTTTATTATAGTGGCAATTGTATGTTGGCTTCGAATAGATTATCACTTTGGAAGAAAAAATCATCTTGCAAAATCTAAATATGAGGTATTTCCGTTAAGAAAGAGTGATTTTGAGCTAATTGTAGATGGAAATCACTTATTTCAAGACTTAATGGATTGCATCCGGAAAAGTACGAAAAGTGTGCATGTTCTTTTTTATATTGTCCGAAATGACCAAATAAGTGAAGACTTCCTAGCTTTACTTGGAGAAAAGGCTCAACAAGGAGTAGAGGTCCGACTATTGCTCGATTACATCGGCAGCAAGCGTCTTAAAAAGCAGACTATTCAAGGATTAAAGGAAAAGGGTGTTCTTTTTGCTTATACGCATAAACCAAGGCTTCCTTTTCTTTTTTATTCAAGCCAAGCAAGAAACCATCGCAAAATCTCTGTCATCGATAGCAAAATAGCCTACTTAGGTGGATTCAATGTCGGAAAAGAATACCTTGGACATGATTTAAAGTTTGGTTTATGGCGCGATTATCATCTAAAAGTAACTGGTGAAGGTGTTAATGACCTTCAAAAGCAATTTTTAAAAGATTGGTTTGACGCAACGGGAGATAATGATATAGAAAATCCACGCTATTATCCCGTTCAGCCAGCTGGAGCAAGTGAGCAACGTTTTTTTGCGACATATGGTGAGCATTTAAAGAAGCATGTCATTGAATTTATTCAAATGGCGAAGGAGGAAATTTTTATCTGTTCACCTTATTTTATTCCAGGGGAACAGGTGCTTCACGAGCTGCTTCTTGCATTAAAAAGAGGTGTTAGAGTTCGATTGATGGTGCCAATGAAATCTGATCACCCACTTGTAAAAGAGGCATCCTTTCCTTACCTCGGCAAGCTTCTACCTGCTGGTTGTGAAGTTTATCGTTTTTACCAAGGCTTTTATCATGCTAAAGGAATTGTTATAGATGACAGGCTATGTGATATCGGAACGGCTAACTTTGATAAGCGAAGCCAATATTTAAATGATGAAATGAACTGTTTAATTTACGACAAAACGTTTATTCATGAATTTAAAAAATATATTGATGAAGATCTTACTCATTCTGAACAGTTAACCTATAAGGATTATCAGAAACGTCCGTTTCAGCAAAGGATTCTTGAAATAATCGCAACATGTCTTTCCCATTTTTTATAAGGTTTATGGAGGAATTGGATGATTATTCGATTTGGATATGTTTCACATGCTCTTTCTCTTTGGGATTGTTCTCCGGCAAAAGCATTAACCTTTACTAGGTGGAAGAAGCTTTCAGAGGATGAAAGAAGCGCTCAGCTTCATTATGTAACAGAACAAAATCTCAAGCATACGCTTCGAATGATCCATTATAATATCGCTCATGAAATCTTTCTCTATCGCTTTTCATCATCGATGGTTCCATTAGCAACACATCCAGAAGTAAGATGGGATTATAAAACCCCATTTCAACATCTCTTTTCAGAAATCGGTACACTTGTGAAAAAACATCGAATCCGTACAAGCTTCCATCCAAATCAGTTTACCCTGTTTACAAGTGAGAAGCCACAAATTACGGAAAATGCAGTCTTAGATATGTCTTATCACTATGATGTTTTAGAAGCAATGGGTCTTTCGAATGAGGCAATTATAAACATTCACGTTGGTGGGGCATATGGAAATAAACAAGCAGCAATCGAGCGATTCCACATGAACTTAACAGCATTACCTCTTCATATAAAGCGAAGAATGACATTAGAAAATGATGATAAGACATATACGACAACAGAAACATTAGCAATATGTGAAAAGGAAAACATCCCGCTCATGTTTGATTACCATCATTACATGGCAAACAACGAAAGCGATGAAAAATTAGAAAATTTACTGCCAAGAATTTTTCAAACATGGGAGACAATTGGGCTGAAACCAAAGATTCATGTCTCCTCCCCTAAATCCGAAAAAGAATTTCGTAGCCACGCAGATTATGTTGATCTAGAATTTTTGCTCCCCCTCATAAACCACCTTAAGAAATTTGATATAGACATCGACGTTATGGTTGAGGCAAAACGTAAGGACTTTGCTGCTCTTAAGCTATGTGAGGACATTTCTAAAATAAGAGGTATTAAGCGAATTGGTGAAGCAACAATTGAAATGTAAATAATATATGGCAAATTTATGAAAAAATTACTATAAGATACATTGGAACTAATTGTTTCCGATGTATTTTTATGGTATTTTTTATTTAAGTAAATTTAACATTTAAGAAAACTTAAATAAAGGAGTTTTCATATGGATCCAATGACTTTACTGCATGAAGCTGAACGGTTTTCAGAGGATATTAAGCTTGTTTTTGTTAAGGAATATCAAAAAATACTAGAGAAGTATGAATTATCTTCAAAACAATCAATAATTGTTAGCCTTGTTAAGCAAAGAGGAAACCCAACAATGGGGGACATTGCTGTAGCGATCGATGCAACTCCAAGTGCAGCAAGTCAATTTATTAAAAAATTGGAGGCTAATAAATATGTAAAACGAGAAATTAATGTTAATAATCGTCGAGAAACCTTTGTTATTCTCGCAGAAAAAGGAAAGAGCTTATTCTCTGAATTGGAGCTCGCAGATAAGAAAATATTTGAAAAATATTTTTTAAAGCTACCAACGAAGGATATTGTCGAGTACCACAGAATTTTGAAAGCACTACATACTATTGTTACCTCTTCTTCATAGAGGGCTAGGAGGAATTCTAATGGCATTGACTATTTTTTATGTACTCTTTTTATGCTTTCTACTAACCTATGAGCCTATTTGGGGATATATATCGTATCAGCGATTTAAGCAAGACATCCATAAAACCCCTGAAAACAAAAATCGGAGAATAGCCTATTATAAAGAAACGATGCTAGCGTTATGGATACCTACACTCATTATTGTTATTGTTACAATGATTTCTCCAATTACCTTTTCCTCACTTGGGTTTTCTTGGCCCTCCCTTAACACATCTATATTCGGGAAATGGATCTCTTATATCCTGCTTGCTTTATTCGTCGGCTACCTTTTCGCCATTGTCTACCATCTCGTCGCAATGAAAACAAGTCAAGTGTTTAGAGACAAGGTTGCAAATGAGTTAGAGAAAATGCCTTACCAGGAGCTACTCCCCGAGTCAAGTCAGGAGAAAAAACTATGGGGCTATGTCTCGTTAACTGCAGGTGTGACAGAGGAAATCATTTATAGAGGGTTCTTGCTGTTAGTCTTAATGACCTTGGTACCAGATGCATCAGAATGGCTTTATGTCGTTATCGCTGGAATCGTCTTTGGCTTAGCTCATACCTATCAAGGTTTAAGTGGATTTATTCGAACTACTCTGATCGGGATATGCTTTAGCATGCTTTATCTCATTTTAGGTAGTCTATTTCCCCTAATGATTTTCCATTTCTTAATCGATTTTGTCGCTAATGCCAGTAACTCAACAACTGAAAGAAATAAGATGTAATCTATGAAAGTAACTATAGGTCTACTCCTTGTCTTGCTTCTCATCTTTCTTGTCTATAAGGTATTCAAGCTTGTTTGCTACTATCGTACGTTACAAGATGGGATCCCTTGGAAGAAAAAATAAAAATAAGTGTTTCCAATTTCTTTGGCAGAAAAAAAGAAATCTATACAATTCTTTTAGCTGTAGATGAACGTGATTGTTTTACGGAAGAAGTAAGAAGGGCACAGTCAAAATGATTAAGCCTGTAAAAGGGCTTGCTCCCCTTCTATTCCCATCTTGTTGATCTGCCCCTTCCGTTTTAAATCCCCCCCTGCTTTAAACAAAACTGATTTAAGGCTAGATCTTTTTGTGTGACTTGCAGTAGTCATGACTTTAGAAGGCACACCTTACTCACTTTAGATAGCAATAAAAACTCCCTTTGGAAAAAATATGAAAAATTACCTTGTTATTTTAAGTAATCTGTTATACGATAGCTATGTACTTAATAATATTAAGTAATTGGATCGTTGGGGGGCATCTTTTTGAATAAGGAAATGCTTAAAGGTAATATCGATCTGCTTATTCTATCAGTCTTAAAAGAAAAAGATAATTACGGCTACGAAATCTCCAAAACAATTAAAGAGAAAACTGGAGGTACATTCGAAATTCAGGAGGCAACTCTGTATTTATCATTAAAGAGGCTAGAGAAACACGGGGCGATATCCTCCTACTGGGGCACAGAAAGCCATGGAGGCAGACGCAAATATTATGCCATTACAGAGGAAGGCATTGAGCTATTTGAGACATATGTTCACGATTGGAAAATGATAACCGAAATGGTAAAACGATTTATTTAAGGGAGGAGGATTTTATGAGTCATTTTTTGAAGAAAGCATTGATGTTATCTGAGATAAAATATCCTTGGCTAATCGTATTATCCGCACTATGTTTCGGTAGCTTTTATTATGTTGATCGAATGTATACAACTGATCCGTTTTGGTTATTTCTCTGTTACTGGTTCTCATTTGGACTTGCCGTTATCTGGGGAGCTTTAAATTATATAAGCCATATCCATTTGAATGCGATGTATCAAAAGCAAAATGATCTCCATGCATATGTAAACCAGTTAGTGATGAGTGCGGACGAAAAATTGGAATTACAAACCTATTTAGAAGACTATGTTGAGGATTTAGTAGAGCAAGGTATGACAAAACAAGAGGCAACAAACGAAGCGATTAATCAATTTAAAGTGAAGGAATTTTTATCATTGTCAAAAAACACATCGTTTTTCAATCTTCATGCCCATTATTATTTATTAGGCTTGGCCGTTATAACCGGTATTGTCGGTTTAATCATTTGGGTCGTTACAGCAGCAATGAACGAAAACACACTCATTACCTTAATGATTGAAGTGACATTGTTTGCCTATTGCATCGGCCTTGTTGGATTATTTTTTGTCTATAAAATCCTCGACTCTGTTCTTTATCAAAAGGTGAATAAGCTGTTTTCATAAAAAGTTGGCTCTGCTAAACTTGATTGTAGATTTTTGCTATAGGTATTCACTTTTCTTTGCAGGAGTCTTAGCAGTTTTCAACAATCAACAAAAGAACAAAAAATTTACACCATGTTTTCACATAGCTAAAAATTAAAAATTGGAGTGAAGATATTTTGGAAGCTTGGATAACAGAGATAACGGAAAAGTTCGGATACTTTGGTATTCTTCTTTTAATCGCATTAGAAAACGTATTTCCACCAATACCATCTGAGGTCATTTTAACCTTTGGCGGATATTTAACGACGACAACAAATTTAACCGTAACAGGCGTTGTCATATACTCTACGTTAGGGTCTGTGCTTGGAGCAGTTATTCTTTATGGCATCGGCTTGATTATTGATATTCAAAAAATCGAAAAAATTGTCAATCGCTGGGGACATATTTTACGACTAACAACAGATGACATTCATAAAGCAAATGGATGGTTTGAAAAATATGGTGTATGGACAATCTTCTTTTGCCGGCTCGTCCCTTTAATCCGTAGCTTAATCTCCTTACCTGCAGGGATGTCCCATATGAATTTTGGAGTATTTCTGTTATTCACAACACTCGGAACATTAATTTGGAATATCATTTTAGTCAATATCGGAGCAGCTGTTGGGGGCTCTTGGGAAACAATTGTACACTATATGGATATTTACTCAAATATCGTTTATGCGATATTAGCATTACTAATTATTCTGTTTGTCGTCATCTTTATACGAAAAAGAGTACGCAAGAAAAATAGCAACTAAAAAAGGCTGTTACATCAGGGCTTTTCCCCGATTGTAACAGCCTCTTCTTATTACAATTACATCTTTTCAGGTGCTGATACACCGATTAATGTTAAAGCATTTTTCAATGTCGTTTGGGTTGCTTTCATTAGCGCTAATCTTGCACGGCTTTTTTCCGCGTTATCAGGGTCAAGTACCTTTTCAGCATTGTAAAAGCTATGCAGAGCAGATGCAACATCATAAATATAGTTTGTAATTCGATGAGGAATTCGTTTTTGAGCTGCTTCCGCAACGGCTTGTGGGAATTCCCCAAGCTTTTTCAACAGATCATATTCCTTTTCAGACGAGATTTCATCAAGCTTTAACTGACCATCAAAGGATAATCCTTGTTCCTCACCTTGACGAAGCATGCTGCAAATACGTGCATGAGCATATTGCGCATAGTACACAGGGTTTTCATTTGATGTTGAAACCGCTAGGTCTAAATCAAAATCCATATGAGTATCCGCACTTCTCATTGCGAAGAAATAACGAACAGCATCAAGACCTACCTCTTCAATTAAATCTCTCATAGTAACAGCTTTACCTGTTCGTTTACTCATTTTCATTTTCTCGCCATTTTTATAAAGGTGGACGAGCTGAATGATTTCAACTTCAAGTGTATCCTTGCTGTAACCAAGCGCTTCAATAGCAGCCTTCATGCGTGGAATGTATCCGTGATGATCTGCTCCCCATACGTTAATAAGCTTTGAAAAGCCACGATCAAGCTTATCTTTGTGGTAAGCAATATCTGGTGTTAAATATGTGTAAGATCCATCGTTTTTAATTAAAACACGATCCTTGTCATCACCAAATGTTGTCGAACGGAACCATGTTGCTCCATCCTCTTCATAGATATGTCCTTTTTCCTTAAGCTTTGCAAGTGCTTCATCAATTTTTCCGTTATGATACAAAGAAGTTTCAGAATACCAAACATCAAAGGAAACGCGGAATTCCTCTAAATCAGCCTTTAGCTTACCCATTTCATATTTAAGACCATACTCTCTAAAGAAGCTTAAACGCTCCTCACTTGATAGCTTCGCATATTTATCGCCAAATTCCTCAGCTAATTTTTTACCGATTTCAATGATATCCTCACCGTGATAGCCATCCTCCGGCATTTCTGCAGCATTTCCTAACGCTTGCAAATAACGTGCTTCAACAGAGCGTGCTAAATTATTAATTTGATTACCCGCATCATTAATGTAATACTCACGAGAAACATCATAGCCAGCTTTCGCTAAAACATTACATAAGGAATCACCAACAGCTGCTCCGCGTGCATGTCCTAGATGCAAGTCACCTGTAGGGTTTGCAGAAACAAACTCCACTTGTACCTTTTCATTGTTTCCGATATTTGTTTCACCATAGCTTTCGCCAGCATCTAAGATCGCTGGAATTAGCTCTGTTAAATAATGATTATTCATATAGAAATTAATAAAACCTGGACCAGCTATTTCGATTTTATCGATGGATCCCTTTTCTTTATCAAAATGCTCGACAATACCTTCTGCGATCATCCGAGGTGCCTTTTTCGCCACTCTTGCAAGCTGCATTGCCATATTTGTTGAATAATCACCATGTGTTTTTTCTTTTGGAATTTCTAATAATACGTCCGGTATTTGCGCTTCTTCAGCTAATCCAGCCTTTATGACAGCTGCTTTAATTTCATCCTTTAAGCGTTCCTTCACTTGCTCGACGATATTCATGATTGTTCCTCCTTATATGTCATCATTAATGTATGTACATGCTTTTCCTTTTCATCTATTTGCAAATCATAATGAAGAACGAGCTTGCCTTGACGATTTTCTGCCACGTGAGATAAAGAGTGAGTATTCGTTGCGAGTTGAAGCCGACCATAAGGTGTTGTGTACTCTGTTGCAGTTACCATACCTTTAATAAAACGCTGCTTCATTACAACAGCTCCAGTTCGCATCACTACAACCTCATTCTCAGCTATCTTTACCGTCGTTTTTACAGAACCGAGCTCATGTTCCTCTTCATATCGGATATAAGATGTCTTTCCTTTTAAAATAAATTCGCCTTTCGTCCTAACCTCGATTTGTTCTTTATCAAGGTCTTTTTCATTGCGAATTTCCGATAATACATGGATTTGGATAGGTGTGCTTTTTGACATATAGACACTCCCTTTTCTCATACTCCTTTAACTTTAATAGTATAAAGAACGATTTGCAACTGTGCAAGGGGAAGGTAGCTGATAATTTCTGTCCTGCAATTATTTAGAAAATAGATATTATACCGATATAAGATATAGAGTATTGAATAACGGAGGGATAACATGGCTTTATTTAGCAAAAAGACAAGCTCACACCAATCATTGGTAGAACTCGCTGAACAACAACAGGATGTTTTAATTAACTGTAACGGTCATTCAGAATTAGAACAACAATTAGAGCTTCTCAACATAACACTTCATGATTTAGCTGTGGCGAAGGCTTTAAAACCGATAATCGAAGAAAAGTTCGATAAAGTATACGATGCTTTATATAACCATCCTTTTGATGGAATTAGAAAAATCGTTGATATGAAATCACTAGGAATTGAAAAAAGCGGTTCAAAACAATATATCATTGACTTCTTTTCTGGAGTTATTAGTGCTGATTTTATGGAAAAGAGAAATAATTTAGCCAGATACTACTTAGCAATAGGTGTTGAAGTGAAATGGTATTTATGTACAAACCAAATTTTAACGGAAGCTGTTATTGAAATTGTTGGTGAAGCCTATAAAACGGATTCCGAAAGCTTAACTTTAGCCTATCGAGTCGTTTCTAAAATCTTTAGTCTTGAAGCACAAATATGTTTAGCTGCCCTGCAAAAGCTGCAAAATCAACTGCTTTTAGACAAAGAGGATGAAGCGAAGCAAAATGTGAAAAAGACAATTGGCGATATAACTGAGGATTTAGCCGCAATGTCAGAAGAAACAGGGGCAACGGTTGAAGATGTTTTAAACAAATCGGAGAAAATTAAAGAAAACATTGAAGAAGGTCTGCAATCGGCAATTTCAACTGAAGAGCGTTCACTTATAGGAAAGGAACAGCTAGACGCTGTTATCGTCCAAACGACCTCATTAAAGGAAAGTGTAAATCAAATCAAAAGCAGCATATCTTCCTTAGCCTCTACGTCAAAGGAAATAGGAGAAATTGTTGCGGTCATTACATCAATTGCTGAGCAAACAAATCTATTAGCGTTAAATGCTGCCATTGAAGCTGCCCGCGCAGGTGAGCAAGGTAAAGGATTCTCGGTTGTTGCAGCAGAGGTTAGAAAACTAGCCGAACAAACAAAGGATTCATCAAATAATATTACAGATTTAGTACGTTCAACCATTACTCAAATTGAAGGTGTTGTTGAGCAAATAAACGATGTGGATTCAAAGGCTATACATACAAACCAACATGTAAGTGACACGCTAACTAGCTTTGAGGAAATCTTAACGGTTAGTAACTCAAACAAAAAGCAAAATGAACGGAACAATTTAGACATTCAAAGCTTTACACATCTACTAACAGATATTCGAGAATCATCATTAAAGCTTTCAACATTAGCTGATGAACTTAATCAAACAATCCAAAATTTTTAAGAGGTGTGGGAGTATCAAACACTAAGCTTAAAATAAACAAAAAGCTTCCAAATTCAGGTGTTTCCACCCTGCATGGGAAGCTTTTTAACTATTATGAAAAAATAATTACCCTTTTTTCTGTACCCAGCCTAAAATCATTTCACGAATGATTTTGCTTGCTGTATTTGCTGTTTGCTCTGAATGATCATAGATTGGCGCTACTTCAACTAGGTCGGAACCAACTACCCGGATATCAGATTTTGCAATTTCATGAATAGACGCTAATAATTCTTTAGAGGTAATTCCACCTGCATCTACTGTTCCTGTACCTGGTGCATGCGCAGGGTCTAAGACATCAATATCGATCGTGACATAGACTGGTCGACCCGCAAGTGTTGGCAGCACTTCCTTCAGTGGCTCAAGCACATCAAATTTTGAAATGTGCATTCCGTTTTCCTTCGCCCATTGGAATTCTTCCTTCATTCCAGAGCGAATCCCGAAGGAGTACACATTTTTTGGACCAATTAAATCAGCAATTTTTTTAATTGGTGTAGAATGTGACAAAGGCTCCCCTTCATAATGATCACGCAAATCTGTATGGGCATCCATATGAATGATCGCTAAGTCTGGATATTTCTTGTACATTGCCTTCATAACCGGCCAAGAAACCAGATGTTCTCCACCCATTCCTAACGGATATTTCCCATCTGCTAAAAGTCCGTCAATATATTCCTCAATCATCTCGATGCTTCGTTGTGGGTTACCGAAAGGAAGCGGAATATCGCCTGCATCAAAATACTTCACTTCTTCCAATTCTCGATCTAAATAAGCACTATATTCTTCAAGTCCAATGGAAACCTCACGAATACGCGCTGGACCAAAACGAGAACCTGGACGATAGCTGACCGTCCAATCCATCGGCATTCCATAAATAACCGCTTCACTTTCTTCATAGCTTGGATGACTTTTTATAAATACATTACCTGAATATGCTTCATCAAATTTCATGCTTTACCCTCCGATCTCATAAAAAGCTCGAGCACCGTTAAACTTGTTGATACTAAAGCGAACGACTTTCTTTAAAAAAAGTGTGAGAAATGCCCTCACCCTCATTTCATTTATTTAATTAAATCACTAACAAATTTCGGTAATACGAAGCATGCCTTATGCAATTCTTTTGTATAATATTTCGTTTCAATGTCGTGGAAACGGTCTTCACTTACTTCTAGTGGGTCATATTTCTTTGAGCCGATTGTAAATGTCCATAAACCACTTGGGTATGTCGGGATATTGGCTGTGTAGAGACGTGTTATAGGGAAAATTTCCTTCACATCGCGTTGCACTGTAGAAATAAGCTCTGGCGTGAACCAAGGATTGTCTGTTTGGGCAACAAAAATCCCGTCCTCTTTAAGAGCCTTTGAAATACCTGCATAAAAGCCTTTAGTAAAAAGGTTAACAGCTGGTCCAACCGGTTCAGTCGAGTCAACCATAATGACATCATACTCATTTTCACTTTCAGCAATATGCATAAAGCCGTCTCCGACCTTCACCTCAACACGTGGATCATCTAATTTCCCTGCAATTTCAGGAAGGAATTTCTTAGAATACTCAATGACTTTGCCATCAATGTCAACAAGTGTCGCCTTTTTCACTTGCGGGTGCTTTAAGACTTCACGGATAACTCCGCCGTCTCCCCCACCAACAACTAGGATATTTTCTGGGTTAGGGTGTGTAAATAACGGTACATGTGCCACCATTTCATGGTAAACAAATTCATCCTTTTGTGATGTCATGACCATTCCATCAAGGAAAAGCATGTTACCGAACTCTTCTGTTTCCACCATCTCTAAGTATTGAAAATCAGTTTGTTCTGTATGTAACGTTTGTTTTATTTTTAAAGTGATGCCAAAATTCTTCGTTTGCTTCTCTGTATACCATAATTCACTCATTTATTTAAATCATCCTTTCAACCCTTCAAATCCTACCTGCCTGTTTTAAGCAAAATAGAAAAATCCGTTGTATTTTCAAGCGGCGAATGTACGAAAAGTAAGAATTCATTGATAAAGCGAGACTTCAATAAAACCTAAAAAAAGTATAGATGAAACTAGCAAAAATGCAAGAAAAAAATACATAGTTTCCCCTCGTATGTTTAAAAACTGATAAAAACACTCATAATGACTAACAGTGTATTTGTGCGGATAAATCATACAGTCTGGAGGTGAAAAACGATGGATGTAATCACACCTAAACGTTTACGAATAACGTTAAAAACAATGCGAGCCCTTTTATTTATCGGCCTTTTAGTTTTAGTCTTTTTATCTACGATTATTCTTAGCATTGTTTTGTATGCGAAATGGCAAGGTCCTCCTTCCTTAACAGTGCCACAATCAACCATTATTTATGCAAGTGATGGGACAAAAATTGGCGAGCTGCACAATGGGCAAAAGCGGTATTGGGTTCCATTAGATGACATCTCAGATTATGCCCTACAAGCAACTGTTGCGATTGAGGATCAAAGCTTTTTTGAGCATAACGGCTTCGATTATAAACGAATTGCCGGAGCAGCTTTAGCTGATTTAAAAGCGATGGCAAAAGTTCAAGGAGCTAGTACGATTACCCAACAGTATGCACGAAATCTTTTTTTACATCATGGTAAGACATGGGAAAGAAAGGCTAAGGAAGCCTTTTATACGATCCGCCTTGAGCAAAATTACAGCAAGGAACAAATATTAGAAGGATATATAAATACGATATATTATGGTCATGGCGTTTACGGTATTGAGGCAGCAGCGAATTATTACTTTGGCAAAAGCGCAAAGGACTTATCACTTGCAGAAGCAGCTTTATTAGTAGGAATTCCAAAAGGTCCAAGCACTTATTCACCCTATGTTAATCAGGAAAAAGCCGAGGCTAGACAGGAAATCATTTTGAAAACGATGAAAAATGAAGGCTATATTACGGCAAACCAGTTAGATGCGGCTTTACGTGAAGAGCTTGTCTATACTAAAAAAGAAAGCAAACAACAGAAGGGCATTGCCCCTTATTTCCAAGATGCTGTTATGGAGTCTGTCGCTGATTTGCTGCAAATTGACGAAGAGGCTATCCAAACGCAAGGTTTAAAAATTTATACTACACTAGACATCACAATGCAGGAAACCGCAGAAAAACTAATGAACAGTTCTATCGATCAATCATCAGATATTCAAGCAGGCTTTGTTGCATTAGAGCCTTCTACAGGTCATGTAAAAGCATTAATTGGTGGACGTGAATATGATAAAAGTCCGTTCAATCGGGCTACTCAAGCAGTTAGACAGCCTGGTTCAGCGATAAAGCCATTATTATATTATACAGCGATCGAAAACGGCTTCACTCCATCCACAGAAATGAAAAGTGAGCCAACAACGTTCAAGTATGATAATGGCAAAGCAACATATAAACCGAGTAACTATAATGGCTATTATGCAAATGACTTTATAACGATGCTTCAAGCAATTGCTTTATCCGACAATATTTATGCTGTTAAAACACATATGTTTCTCGGAATGGATAAGCTTGTAAAATCCGGTGAACAGTTTGGATTAAAGACGAAAATGAAACAAATCCCATCGACTGCTTTAGGTACCTCACCTGTACGGCTAATTGACTTAGTCAATGCGTACGGTATTTTAGGAAACGGTGGAAAAAAAATTGAACCAACCTTTGTCACAAAAATTGAGGATGCAAGCGGCAAGCTTATTTATAAAAGCAGTAAGGAAAAAGAGCAAATATTAGATGAGCAAGCTGCCTTTGTTACAACACATATGATGACAGGGATGTTTGATCCAAAGTTAAATGATTACACATCAATAACAGGGCAGACAATTGCATCAACATTAACAAGAGAATATGCCGGTAAATCTGGTACAACATCGACTGATAGCTGGATGGTCGGCTTTTCTCCACAAATTGTTGCAGGAGTATGGACAGGCTATGATAAAGGGAAATCGATCAATTTAGTTCAGGAAAGAAGCTACGCTAAAAAAATCTGGGCAAATTTCATGGAGGAATCTTTAGAAGACGAATCCGTCAAAGCATTCCGTCCTCCTGATGGCGTTGTTGGCGTATACATTAACCCAGCAAGCGGCAAGCTAGCAACAAAAGATTGCCCCGTTCGCAGATTGACCTATTTTGTGGAA
Organism: Metabacillus niabensis; assembly: GCF_902829255.1. GTDB lineage: Bacteria > Bacillota > Bacilli > Bacillales > Bacillaceae > Metabacillus > Metabacillus niabensis. The sequence continues at coordinate 51,294 of NZ_CADEPK010000029.1, forward strand.
GGCACTGAACCAACTGAATACTGTAAAGAACACAAATCAAACAAAAAATCCGAAGACAAAGCAAAAAAAGAGACAAACGATAAAGAAGAAGGACTTTTCGAAAAACTGTTTAAATGGTGGTAACCAGAAAAGCGAAAGCGCCTCGTTTAGCCCCGACAAGCACAAGACGCATAGGAAATGAAGGTGTTCTTTTCCTTCAATTCCTATGTGGCTTGTGACCTCGAGGGGCTAGGCGCTGCAGCTAGACAACTAGAAAAGCGGAAGCGCCTCGTTTAGCCCCGACAAGCACAAGAAGCAAATGAATGGAAGGTGCTTGCTCTTACTTTCAATTCCTAGGCTTGTAGCTTCGAGGGCTTAGCGCCGGAGTTAGATGTCGTGCGCTTCACCAAAATTTCAAAATTTTATAATTTCCAAACAATAAAAAACCCCGAACAAATATGCTCGGGGCTTTTTATGTCCTAGTTTTATAAACTTAACCTTAGTCTACTAACTTTAAGGGAAATTCACAAGATATTACCAATTTGTTCACGAAAGTGTCACAGTTTCGACATATTTTCAGTTTGCGTTTAAATCATCCTTCAGCTTCTGCTCAGAGCGCTCCCACATGCCTTGATCATGATTTTTTAAATAATTTGCAAGAATTTCCTTAGAGCGGTCATCCATATGGTCAACGATAATATGTCTTTTCATTGATTTATCCATTCTGTTTACATGCTCAGGAAGAGATTTATACCCTCTTCTAATCGAGCGATCCACAGTCATTTCACATGCTGCAACACCGGCATAATATGGACCCTCCGCTTTTCGATCAATTGTTACCCAAACGAGCCAATATGGTTTCCCATTTGGTACTTCCTCTTTATTTTTTAAAAACTTAATGCCCTTCTCAACAGCACTTCTAGCATGCATTGCACCAATATCAACAAAGGCCTCGCCCTCTTCAATATCAACAAATACCGGGGACACATTATCAAGGCTTAACGCACCTACACCGAACCCGCCGTGACCATCCGTTGGGTCATTTTTGATGATGTTAAAGCCAATACTTTTCTTCTTTTTCTTTTCCTCCATAAGTAATCCTCCTTCTTTATAACCAGTTATTTCTTTAAACTATTTTATGTAGTTAAATAATCGGGCTTAATAAGAAATGGAACATCTCCATCACTAATGGTCGACCGACAGCAAAAATCGGTTGAATAATGTACTGATCAAGCGGTGTAATGACAAGAATGAGAAAGATAATAATCCCATAGCTTTCATATTGTGTCATTTTAGCACGAATATGTGCTGGTGCTAAATCTTCAATAATTCGATACCCATCTAATGGTGGAAATGGTAGTAGATTGAAAATAAATAGCATGACATTAAGTGATACAAATATATTAAAAAAGTCCTCTAGACCGTACATCATCGATTCTGGCAGAGCCATTAATATATTCGTTGATATAAGAATATACCATATAGCTGTTCCAAGAAAAGCGATCACTAAATTGCTTAATGGACCTGCTACAGATACTAAAACACCTGCAAGTCGAGGTCTTTTAAAAAAGTAGCGATTAACCGGTACCGGCCTTGCCCAACCGAAGCCTGCAATAAAAATAAGAATCGTACCAAACGGATCCAAATGGGCTAACGGTGATAGCGTTAGTCTCCCCTGCCTTTTAGCAGTTGGATCTCCAAATTTATAGGCAACATATGCATGGGCAAACTCATGAAATGTGAAGGCTACAACTAATGTAATGACAACATACGGAATCATTTGTAATGGAAACGCCAAAAACTGTCCTATCGTTTCTTCTAATCTTTCCATCTCATTCTCCTTTATGTGAGGTTATGCAAACGTACTCGCTTAAAGTATACTATATTTACAGGCTGAATACATTTTCCAAGCAAAATGTTCACCAGCGATACATATTTTTGAAAGGATGAGACTTATGCCATATGTAACTGTTAAAATGCTAGAAGGCCGTACAGAGGAGCAAAAGAAGGCATTAGTGGAAAAAGTAACTGCTGCCGTCTCTGAAACAACAGGAGCACCTGATGAAAAAATTGTTGTCTTCATTGAAGAAATGTCAAAAAATCATTATGCTGTTGGCGGAAAAAGACTAAGTGATGAATAGAAATACTGCAAAGTAACAAAAGGCTGACTCAATAAGGTAAATCTTTTGAGCAGCCCTTTTAAGCACCTTATATACTCCTAATCTAATCAAAAAAAATAGGAAAGAAAAATTCTTTCCACCCGTGCACTCTTTAATGTTTTGTAAGCTCCTTCGTTACTAAATCTCTTATTTTTTCAATATACTGATAAGCCTCGTCGATTTCCTCTTCTGTATAACGCTGTTTGCTTTTTAACGTAAACACCTTATCCTTCACTTCATCTTTTTCAAGTCCTTCAAAGTATAAAACCGTTGATACTAACTCTAAAAATCTTGAATTTTGTTCATTTAAACCTAGCATAAAATCCTCTAATGGCGGCAAATCAAGCTCATAATGGCCTAAAAATTCTTGTCCAGCTTCTGTTAATGAATAACGATATTGAAAGTAGCCACCCTTTTTTTCATGAACCTCATTTATAAATCCTAAATTGCAAAGCTCTTCAATTCGAAGTGTTAATTCCTCTGAATAAGGTCCATAAAAATGAAAGTTATATTTTTCATAAAAAGGAAGATTAACCTTCTTTGCAATATAAATCATCTTTTGCAGCTTTTTACGACCAATAATTTCACCAGCTGATGAAATAACCTTCATCAGCTTAGCATGTTCTTTCATCAAAGCCCCGTCATCTCCTAACTCTTTCTATGTTCAACGTTATGTCTCTCTCGATTTAGTTCGCTAATCCTAATAATTCTAATATTTTTTTCTTCGCCGTACGCTTCGTTGATAAATCCTCTAATAAATCCAAAGGAAAATATAGCTTATGATCTGTCCTTCTTTTTCCCGATATGGCATCAACAATTTCTGATTCTCGTGATAGCTCTCGAATGTCTCCATTCGACATTTGCAGATGAATTGGTAAACGTTCCTCCTCCTCACCAGGCCGATAAAAATCATATGGCAAATCTGATGACGAATCGACAACTAAATAATATTCGGGATCAATTCCAGCCTTTTTAAATAACGCCGTGAGCTCCATCAGTGTCATCATTTGCACATTTGGGTTAAACTCAACATATTTAAACAGCTTGCGGTCCATAAATCGCGTACATAAATCACTTAAAATCGCATCATCTTCATCCTGCCAAGCCTGAAAATAATACAAAATAACAGACTCATCCAATTTTAAATAGTCCGCTAATGTCATTTCATCTTCAAATAAAGAGTAAAAATGTAGCGGTTCATGCTTAAACGAATAAAATTCCTGATGAAGCTGTTTAGCACGATGAAGAATCTTTGTTAAAATCACTTCCGCACTACGTGTAACAGGATGAAAATATACCTGCCAATACATTTGGTAACGGCTCATAATATAATCCTCAACCGCATGCATCCCGCTGCTCTTAATTACGACCTGATCTTCTCGAGGACGCATCACACGTAAAATCCGTTCCATATCAAAATGTCCATAGCTCACACCCGTATAATAGGCGTCCCGCTGAAGATAATCCATCCTATCTGCATCAATCTGGCTTGATATTAAACTTACAACCTGTTTATTTTCGTATGTTTTGGCAATCACTTCGGCAACCTTTTTCGGAAAATCCTTCCCATTCTCACAGAGAACTGCATGAACCTCTGTATCTCCCAAAATGATCGCCTGTGTATAATCCTCATGATCGAGATGGAATACCTTTTCGAATGAATGTGAAAAAGGACCATGTCCTAAATCATGTAATAACGCCGCACAAAGACATAGCATTCTTTCTTCATCATTCCATTGCGGTCTCCCTTTAAAAACATCATCAACAATTCGTCTAACAATTTCATAAACACCCAATGAATGATTAAACCGGCTATGCTCTGCTCCATGAAAGGTGAAAAATGTCGTCCCAAGCTGACGAATCCTTCGTAACCGTTGAAATTCCTTTGTCCCGATCAGATCCCAAATCAATTTATCTCGAACATGTATATAGCGGTGAACGGGATCCTTAAAAACCTTCTCCTCAGACAATTTTGTATTTGCCATTGTCTTCCCACTTCCGTTCCGACTTAATAAAAAAGCGAATACGCCTTGTTAGTGACCCTGTGAGGATAAAGACAACACATCAAGAAAGTCTCTATCTCTTTTAGGGTTCTTAGCTGACTCATACCCTCATGAGACTAGGCGTTGTAGCTCAACATTAAAAAAATACAAAAGTGCCTAATAGACACTAACACTAATCAATAACACTTGTTTTTATTATAGCTACTTCAACTAGACATTAACACCTACAATTTTACAATTTTCCTCTTTTAAAACTCGAAAACATTCATAAAAAAATCACCGTTGTAGAGACTTTACAAAGGTGATGTTATTTTTTTAGCTTGTTTTCAATTTTTTCAATTAATTCGTCTTCCGTTGGTGCTGCCACAGGACGATTATTGACAAAAGCAAAAGCTTTTTTTCTACCTGGTCCACAATATGATTGGCAAGCAATATCAATTGTTGCATCTGCATCAATTTCTTTTAAACGTGGTATTAAAGTTTTTATGTTCGTTGCTTGGCAATCATCACAAATTCGAAATTCGTTTGCCATAATTTTGTACAACCCTTTCTAACTAACCGAATATGATGGAAAACCCACCATCTATTTATTGAGGAGTTTATCCTACATCAATCTCATTTTTTCGCTAAAAAATATTTTACCGCTATTCAATTAGCAATGCAAGTATGATAAAGCACTTCTATTTTTAGGAGGAAATTCCATTTGTAGTAGATTCTAAAGCTAAAAGATATATTGTCAAAACGTCCCAAATGAATAAAATCCTTAAGGTTTTATAAAAAAATCTACTATCCTCGTAACAAAAATGAATAAAATGGCGATAACTTGTCCATGCTTATTAACAGTTATTTGGAAAAACATTTATTTATTTTAGGGAGTTGGAAAAATTATGAAACAAAGACAAGACGCATGGTCTCAAGAGAATGATTTATTACTAGCAGAAACTGTCCTTAGACATGTTCGCGAAGGGAGTACCCAGCTAAACGCTTTTGAAGAGGTAGGCGATAAGCTTAACCGCACATCAGCTGCATGTGGTTTTCGCTGGAATGCTGTCGTTCGTCACGATTATGAAAAAGCATTACAACTAGCAAAAAAACAACGCAAGCAACGAATGAGAGCCCTCGGAAAAGGACAGCCTGTTAAAAAGCAGCTTCTTTATTCACCAGAGGTTCCTTCTATTGATTTAGATGAACAAGAAGAGCTTACGATGATGTCAGCTTTAGAGAATCATATGGCTGAGGTAATGCCTGCAGATGAGGATGTAAAAGCAAATCTACCAGGAACTGGAACTACTCAAGCTACAAAAACAATCGCTAGACCTATGCAGCCTACAGCAACGAATAAGTTAACGATGGATCAGGTCATCACATTCTTACAGTCTTATAAATCAACAAGTGATCATTCTGAAGCTTTAATGAGTGAAAACACTCGTCTTAAGCGTGAAAACCAAGAACTGTCTACAGAAAATGAAGAATTGAAGAAAAAGGTAGCAAAGCTTGAACAAGATACTGTTACGGTCCAAGAAGACTATGAAACATTAATGAAAATTATGAATCGAGCAAGAAAGCTTGTATTATTTGATGAAGAGGATCGTACGTCTCCTACTACATTTAAAATGGACCGAAATGGAAATTTAGAAAAGCTTGCTGAATAATAATAGAATGCTTGAAACAACGCCTTGATGCCTTAATTACCTGGGATCAAGGCGTTTTTTAGTCCGTATCACCCTTCTACTTTTAGCTAATAATATGTATAAAATGGAAGATTTATCTTATAATTGCTTTTGCAACGTTATATTTGTTAGAGACGATATGTGAGCTTCTTTGGGAATTGTATTAAAAATCCCTTATAGAAAAGTGGATACTAGTAAGAATTTCACTATAACAGAGGCAAAAATTATTTTTGAAACTAATTAAACGAAAAAAACGTAGTATGTTCTATAACGCTAATAGTAAAGGTTGGATCATATTGGAAACAAAGGAATGGTTACAGGCTGAATTAAAAACGATTGAGGAATGGGAGCAGGATCAAAAGGGATTATGGTTCTGGGAAAAGATTGGGAGGCTTCCATTTAAATTACTAGATAAATTAACTCCTGCCTTCATTCAAAAGAAAATTGGAGTTTTACTAGATGAAATTGGGCAATATGTCCAAACTGGTGGACAATATTTAACGAAGGAACATACGATATTAAAAAAACTACAACACTATTCAAAAAATGATTCCTTAACAGTAGATGAAATAGCTTCACTTCCATTATCAACGATGGATGCTGTTAGCAAGGATCTCAAAACAAATCGCAGCCAGTTTGCAACGATTCAAGGTGCAACAACAGGCATCGGAGGAATCTTCACACTTGCTGTTGATATTCCAGTTATTCTTGGACTTTCACTAAAAACGCTTCAGGATATTGCGATTGCCTATGGCTATGACCCTAACGAACGAGAAGAGCGCATATTCATCATTAAGTGCTTGCAATTCTCATCAGCTGATGTCGTCGGGAAGGAAGCCATTTTAAATGAGTTAGCAAACTTTTATAAAAATGAACAGTCCAAAAGTGAAGTAATTTCACAGCTTCAAGGCTGGCGCGAGGTTGTTTACACATACCGCGACCAATTTGGCTGGAAAAAGCTTTTGCAAATGGTTCCAATTGCTGGAATGGTATTTGGCGCCCTTACAAACCGCTCGATGATCAATGATTTAGCTGAAACAGGCATGATGCTATATCGAAAAAGAAGAATACTCGAGAGACTAGAAGGTAACAAAGAAGTCATAGAAGCTGAATAGAGACTGCCGTAAAACGAAAGGGTCTGACCCCAGGTCAGGCCCTTTCTAAACAGCCTCCTATTTTTATTCGATTTTTGAGAATACCTTTTCGTTCCGTTCTATCATTCTCACTAGGTTTTGCTCATATAATAGCTGCTCATCTGCTGTCAATGATGATGAAAGTAATTGCCCACTATGTTCCTTTAATGTTGTGAATAAATCAAATAATATCGTTTCATTTGTTACCTTCTCTTGTAACAAATCGCTTAGTGAGGACATTGTTTCTGGTTTGATAGTTGGAAAAGTGAGTTTCGTTTGCTCGCCTTTAAGAGAGATGTCATAAAATTGACGTATTAAATCTGCTCGCTCCTCACCACTCCCAGATACACATAAATAAATTTGAACAGCGATACCGTTGCGCAATCTCCGCTGTGAAATCCCTGCAAATTTCTTCCCATTTATGCTAAGATCATAGCTTCCAGGACAATAGGAGCCAATAATTTCCCGCGCCTCTACCTTGTTGCCATGCTCCTTTAACATAGATTTAATCAATTCGAACATCGCTTCATAGCCCCGATCGATATCAATTCCTTTATCAAGGTCCGGGAAAATTAGTGAAATGTTCATAACATCCTTATCTAATACAACCGCAAGACCGCCTGAATTCCTTACGATTACGTGGTAGCCTCTTTCTTGTAAAAAATTAATCCCATCTTTTAAGTATGGTAGCTTTGTATCTTGAATCCCGAGGACTATTGTATTGTGATGCACCCATGTACGAGCTGTTGGCGGTGATTCAAGTTTTCCGACAGTTGTACATAATGTATCATCTATTGCAAATGATTGTTTAGCCTCAAATTGCGGACCTAAGCTAGATTGATCGACTATTCTCCATTGCGACTGTTCAATTAATGAGTTCATACAAATTCTTCACCCTTATGCTAGTTATACCGTTATTATATCAAATATACTTATTAGCTTGGTTATTATCCAGAATATACAAAAAAGAGCCCACCCATTAACCTAGGTGAGCTCGAACAATTGTTAAATTACGCTTGAGCAGCTGTAATTAACGCTAACTTATAAACATCCTCTGCATTACAGCCACGTGATAAATCATTTACAGGTTTATTTAACCCTTGTAAAATTGGTCCAACTGCTTCAAAGTTTCCTAAGCGTTGCGCAATTTTATAGCCAATATTTCCTGCTTCAAGGCTTGGGAATACAAAAACATTTGCATCACCTTTTAGAACAGAGCCAGGAGCCTTCTTTTCAGCAACAGATGGTACAAATGCTGCATCAAATTGGAACTCTCCATCTAAAACTAAATCTGGAGCTAATTCCTTCGCTATGTTAACTGCTTCTGCTACCTTTTCAGTTTCTGGTGATTTTGCAGATCCTTTTGTCGAGAAGCTCAAAAGTGCAACACGTGGATCGATATCAAACATTTTTGCTGTTTCAGCACTTGCAACAGCAATTTCCGCTAGATCCTGGCTGTCAGGAGCAATATTGATTGCACAGTCTGCAAATACGTACTTCTCTTCTTCACGTACCATAATGAATACACCTGAAGTCTTTTTAATGCCTGGCTTTGTTTTAATAATTTGTAGAGCAGGACGTACTGTATCAGCTGTTGAATGAGCCGCTCCACTTACAAGCCCTTGTGCTTTTCCAAGATGAACAAGCATTGTTCCAAAGTAGTTTTCGTCTAATAGAATTTTACGTGCATCCTCTTCCGTTGCTTTCCCTTTACGTCTTTCAACAAAAGCTGCCACTAGCTCTTCCATTGCATCGTATTGCTTCGGATCGTACACTTCGATACCATCCAAAGAAACGTTAAGTTCACTTGCCTTTTTCGAAATTTCATCTTGATTTCCAATTAGGATTGGCTGTAAAATATTTTCACTAGCTAGACGATGAACAGCTGTTAAAATACGCTCATCCGTTCCTTCTGGGAAAACAATTTTAATTTGTTGTCCGCTCACTTTTTCCTTTAATGTCGCAAATAAATCTGACACGTTAAAAACCTCCTTGATATGTAAAGAAAAACCTCTTCCTTAAGAATACTCCACTTATTATTAAATTCAAACATATCCTTATGATAATAACGCTTTCACCTAAAAGTCTTTACTTTCTAAATTTTCACTTATTTTATTTTCACTTTCTCATAAGAAATGATGCCCCACAATTGTCAAACTTACTCACTTGTTCAAGTTTTATTCATACTGTCGGATGGACAAACTATGATATAGTTAACATATAAACATTTTCTATCAATCTTTAGGAGTGAATATATATGAGTGAAGCAGCACAAACGTTAGACGGCTGGTATTGTTTACATGATTTCCGTTCAATTGATTGGCCATCATGGAAGCTGTTAACAAACGATGAGCGCCAAGCTGCCATCGATGAATTTTTAGGTTTACTTGAGAAATGGGGAGCTGCCCAGAATGCAGACAAAGGCAGTCATGCTCTTTATTCAATAGTTGGTCAAAAAGCTGACTTTATGATCATGATTCTCCGCCCTACAATGGATGAGCTAAATGCAATCGAGCTTGAATTTAATAAAACAAAGCTTGCAGAATTTACGATTCCTACATATTCTTATGTGTCTGTTGTGGAACTAAGTAATTACTTAGCAGGTCAAAGCAATGAAGACCCATATGAAAACCCACATGTTCGCGCAAGATTGTATCCAAAGCTTCCACAATCTAAATACGCATGCTTCTATCCAATGGATAAGCGCCGTCAAGGAAATGATAACTGGTATTCTTTATCTATGGAAGAACGCCGTGAATTAATGAAAAGCCATGGCTTAATCGGTCGTTCCTATGCTGGAAAGGTGAAGCAAATCATTACTGGCTCTGTCGGTTTTGATGATTATGAATGGGGTGTGACATTATTCTCAGATGATGTTCTCCAATTCAAAAAGCTCGTTTATGAAATGCGTTTTGACGAAGTAAGCGCACGTTACGGTGAATTCGGTTCCTTCTTTGTCGGAAACCTTTTAAACGCAGAAAAAATCCAACCGTTTTTTGCTATTCAATAAAAAGTAATGTGAGGCTGTCTCAGGAAGGGTCTGACCCTTATGTTTTGAGATAGCCTCATTTTTGCTGTTTTGGAAATACGATTGTTGGTAATCGATTTCAACAGGTTTTTTTAACAACAAAACTACTATCCCCTATTTTTATACGTCTCCTTTCTATCCACTAAATTGATAAATGAAAAGTCATAAGAGCATCTCCTTTTACATACATATGAATGAGCAAAGATTGAATCATGCTCCCTTTTCGCATGACTGCTATCAAAAGTAGATTAAGAAAATGGGGTTATTCCTTATACGTAAAGCGGATGTTTAATTGCTTGCACGTTCAAGTTAAAAAGCTGTTCAAGCAACATTCTCACTATGGTTAACCATCTAATAGAATAACTTGCACATTTGTTTAATCAATGGCATATAAGTCATTACAAACCACACTGCTTTTATCTTCCATCACAATCCGCTTGTTCAAGTTTTTATTTAATAAGGAGGGTTACAAATGGCAAATGAAAAAAGACAATCAACACAAGCACCACCTTATAGCTTTAATCAGCAAGGTGCAGGAGGAGGACAAATGCAACCATCGACTATGCAAGGTATAGGGGGAGGAGCCGGAATGCAAATGCAACCAATGAGCATGCAAGGTGCAGGAGGTCAACCATATGCTACATACCCTTATCCTGGTGCTCAGTTTGGAGGTCAACAAGGATTCCCGCTAATACAATCATTTCCATTGCCTGCGCAGCAACAAGGTGTCGCTCAAAACATCCCAGGTATGCTTCCATTAGAACAATCCTATGTAGAAAATATTTTACGATTAAATCGCGGGAAGGTCGCAACTGTCTATATGACCTTTGAAAACAATCGTGAATGGAATGCGAAAATCTTTAAAGGGGTTATTGAAGCAGCTGGTCGCGATCATCTAATTCTTAGTGACCCGCAAACAGGCATGCGTTATTTATTACTCATGGTATACTTAGATTATGTAACATTTGATGAAGAGCTAGTATACGATCCTCAATATGCACTAGCTACCTTTCAGCCTAGAAAATAAGGTAAACTAAAATGGCCTATTCCACAATAATTGAGAATAGGCCTCTTTATTTTAAATTAATAAAAAGCATTCATGTTTACGAAAAAAGCTTTATTTTATAAAAAACGAATTGCAACATATCCAATTAGAAGCCAGCCAGCTAAAAAGGCAAGCCCACCTAACGGAGTGATAGCTCCCAACACACTAATTTGTGTCACACTTAACACATAAAGACTACCGGAAAATAAGATAATACCAATGAAAAACAACCAACCTGCAGCAGTTAGCAGCCCAACATTCGCTAGCTTATCCACTAAAAACGCAATGACAAACAGCCCGCCAGCGTGAAACATTTGATACGTAACACCTGTTTGCCACGTTTTTATGTATTTTTCGGGAATCTTCCCTTCTAGCCCATGTGCCCCAAATGCTCCTAACGCAACAGCTAAAAATCCATTAATTGCACCTAAAATAAGAAACAGCTTCATTCAACCAACCTCCTCTTTTATCATCTTACCCTAGAATTCGCTCATTTCAACTTATGAAATTGTGAAAGATTTTTGAGAACTTCTGTTTTTTTAAAACTACTCCTCCTACATATAAAAAAATAAGAGCCTACTTAAAGGCTCTAGCGATTTTGCAAATAAACTTTTAACACATTTGATATGCTTTGTTCATTTGTTTGAGTTCGAATATAGTAATGATCACCATCTAAATAAGAATGGAAATCCTTTTGTCCTTCGTTCATGAGAAATTCATCAATATCATGAACCGATTCCTGTGCAGTAAGCAAGTATTTTTGACCGACGAAATCGTCGTTTACATATACATCATAACGGTCATGTGAAACTTTTGCTTGGGAAGCAGGACTAAACATATCTAAACCAAATCTCCCTCTCCCCATTTCAAACAAATCATCGTAAGCCATATTATAAACCTCCAATTGGATTTACTATCAGTGTGTCCTGATAAGGTTATAATATGATGAATTTGTTTGGGGAGTTTCTTCTTCCAATGGAATTAAAAATCGAATAGGGAATCCCCGTTCGCATCATCCTCTTTGTAAAGATTTGACGATGTCTGCTGTGGCTTAGGTGCAGATGAAAGATTTCCCATCATTTTTTGAAGCTCAGCAGGATTAATTTGATTTGGTTGTGGTGAAGGTATGTGTAACGAATTCTTTTGTTCATCGAGAATGACGTCACATAGCGATTGAATAACGATCAATCTTTCCCTTATTTCTTTATCTGAAGCACTTTGTTTTGCTTTTGTCAGCTCTTCCTCCATCTTTTGCAGGAGCTTTGAAACATGAATATTCATCATTTTTGTTACCCCTTTGGTTTAAATTTAAGACATGCCGTTCCTGATGATTGCTTCACCATTACAGCAGGTCTGGTGGCTGACTTAAAGCCATACGCACGACAGCCATTTGGGAAACTCTTATCCCATGTTATATAGAAATATTTGCATTTCAAACAATTTATTTGCGCGTCCTTCATTATTGTTTACTCCTTTTCAGGAAACTAAAAACAATTATAAGCTCCAGTCAATTTCACGAATGTGATGCTGTTTTAAATAAGCGTTTGTTTTGGAAAAAGGTTTGCTTCCAAAAAAGCCTTTTCTTGCTGAAAATGGACTAGGGTGGGGGCTTTCAATGATATGATGCTGTGGCGAAGTAATAAGTTGCTTTTTTTCGCCAGCATGCTTCCCCCACAAAATAAAGACAATCGGTTCCTCGCGCCTATTTAAATGAGAGATTACCTCATCTGTTAATCGTTCCCAGCCTTTACCTTTATGTGAATTTGGACTACCTTTTCTTACTGTTAAGACTGTGTTTAATAACAGCACACCCTCTTTTGCCCATTTCATAAGCGAGCCATTTGCAGGTTGTTCACAGCCAATATCGTCTTGTAATTCGATAAAAATATTGCGTAGTGATGGGGGAAGCTTCACTTCAGGCTGTACCGAAAAGCTGAGACCTTCCGCTTGTCCTTCACCATGGTACGGGTCCTGTCCAAGAATAACTGCTTTTACAGAATCATATGATGTTTCATTTAAAGCAGTAAAAACCTTATCTTTTGCTGGAAAAACAACGTTGTTTTTATATTCTTCCTCTAAAAATTCAAGAAGCTCTTGATAATATGGCTGTTCAAACTGGGAGCTTAATCGCGTTGCCCAATCATTATTTATTGAATGGTGCATAGTCTGCCCTCCCGAATCTTGTATAAATTGGCTTACCATCCCAAACAATTTTCGTTTCTGCCTCACGCTTTTTCATCGCTGGTTCTTCTAATAAAACGAAAAAGTTTTTTTGTGGTAGATTGCCGAGTTGATGCTTCTCACACAGCTTGTCTAAATAATGTTTTCTTCTATCGGTAAATTCTGATGATTGATTGTCTCCTGCTTCTGAAAAAGCATAGATAACACTAGCAATAGGTATTCTTTTTATTTCACATACTTTAGCTGCTCGGAGGAAAAAGTCCCAATCCCAATAATTATGAACATCAGGATCAAATAATCCAATTTTGTCATGTAATGCTTTTTTATACGCACTTCCTGAAGGAATATAGGTTGAAAACTTTCTCATTTCCTCAAGACTATAGTGATAGGCAAATGTCCTTCTTGATAAAGGAATGCGTGTGTTTCCTTTTTTTTCAAAGCTGACGATTTCTGCATCTGAGTATATGAAATCTGCATCCTTAAGTTCATTTCGTACAAATTCAATATGCTGCTTTGTAAGGAAATCATCATCATCACAAAGCATGATTACATCTCCTGTTACATAGCTTACACCAATATTTCTTGCATGAACATGCTTAACATTTTCCTTTAAGTTTATTGCCTTTATCGGCAATTCTGGATATAACTCCACTAACGGTGTGACACTTTCCCCTGCATCATTCACGATGATAATTTCATATGGAGCTACCGTTTGTCCTAAGATTGATTCGAGAAGCTCAGCAAGTTCAGGGAGCCTATTATATGTAACAATCACGATAGAAAGTTTCATCATTTATCACCTTTTCTTACAATCTATTATTTATCTTATCATAGGTAAAACAAAAAATAGAATGTCGTTGACTGAATAAGAAAGCATAAGCACCTTGAACAGTTCCGACAAGTTTATGACCTCGAGGATAGGCACTGAGATGTCTTGCACTTATCCTCAGTTTCAAAATTTTATCATTTTCCTAGACAATAAAAAAAGCTCTAGTCTATACACTAGAGCAAACTCGGAAATACAAATTCCGAAAACAATATATTAAAAATAAAGGGGGGGATTAAGATCAGTATGTCCGATATATAATTATCTTATACTAGCATCTCTGATTTATTTTATATTGTTTTGCATTTCCTTTATAAAACGTTGAAACGCTTGCTTACCTGCTTCATCACGCTTAAACACACCTGCATGACCTAGGATAGTAGCAAATATATTGCCAACATCCTCTAGCAATAATTGATAGCTTGACTGTTTCCGTTCAGGTGTAAGCCTATCTTTTAGCTTAACAACCCAATCATAATGCTTTGTAAGCTCACTGTTTTCTAAAATCACTGATAGATCTTCATTGCTGTCTAAAATCTCAGCTATTGCTTTTAATTCCTCAAGTAATCTACCTGGTAGAACCGCTAATCCCATGACCTCGATAAGCCCGATATTTTCCTTTTTTATATGATGAACCTCTTCGTGAGGGTGAAAAATACCGAATGGATGCTTATCACTTGTTCGATTATTGCGGAGGACTAAATCTAATTCGAAAAGCTCTCCTCTTCTTCGAGCAATCGGTGTAATCGTATTATGTGGAGTTCCACCTGTGAAAGCAATAATTTCAACAGATTCATCACTATACTTCTTCCATTCACGTAAAATATCATCCGCAGCATCGATTAAATCCTGTTGATTTAGCCCTTGAAGACGTAGGACAGACATTGGCCATTTGACTGTTCCAAGTTGAACGGTTGGATATTTATCGAGCGTAAAGCTATACTCCATTTCAGCTACTTCCATTGGAAAGGTATGATATCCACCCTGGAAATGATCATGGCTTAATATCGAGCCACCAACGATTGGTAAGTCTGCATTTGAGCCTAAGAAATAATGTGGATATTGCTCAACAAATTGCAGCAGCTTTGTGAAAGTCTGCTTTGATATTTTCATTGGTTTATGCTCACCCGATAGAACAATTGCATGCTCGTTATAATAAACATATGGAGAAAATTGGAGAAACCATTGTTCATCTTCGAGCGTAACAGGAATAATTCGATGGTTTTGTCTTGCCGGGTGATTAAGTCTACCTGCATAGCCTACATTTTCTTTGCAAAGCAAGCATGTTGGATAATCGCTTTTTTGCAAATTTCTCGCAGCAGCAATTGCTACCGGGTCTTTTTCAGGCTTAGAGAGATTAATCGTCATTTGCAGGTCGCCATATTCTGTTGGAGCTAACCATTTTTCATTTTTAGCAATTCGATCCGTCCGAATATAATGAACATCCTGGGAGAACTGATAAAACGAAGCTGTTGCCTCCTTAGGACCATACTTTCGGACATTCTCTTCGAAGTGACGGATGACTTCGCTTTGTGAAGGAACGAGACATCCCATTATTTTTGTATCAAGCAAGTCACGGTAAGTTACAGTATTTTCTGGTAATTGTCCGTTTTCAAAGGCCCAATCCAACATCCGCTCTAAAATTGGAACTGGTGAGGCAAGTTCCTCATTTGGTACAGTAACCTGCTTAATATCTGTCAGCTGGAAAACATCTAATATTTTATTACGCGCTAAATCAAGGTCCCATTTGGAAATAAGTTGTTTTTTTAATGCAAATTGTAAAAGTCGTTCAATTTCATAATCGATTAGAATAGACATGACATCATCCCCCAACAAGGCATATATAACTGGAAGTAAATTTTAGAATAATAATAGAGATGTGAGGGGATAAACCCCTCGTTCATTCATTAACTTTTATTTTGTATATCCGTTTGGATTCGCTTGGAACCATTTCCATGCGCTTTCAATAATTGTATGAAGGTCGGCATATTTTGGCTTCCAGCCCAGCTCTTTCATTGCCTTTTCTGATGAGGCAATTAAGATAGCTGGATCTCCTGCACGTCTCGGTGCAACCTCTGCTGGAATAGGGTGACCTGTTACTTTTCTTGCTGTTTCAATTACTTCTTTTACAGAGAAGCCATTGCCATTTCCAAGATTATAGGTAGCACTTTCGTTTTCTTTTCGAAGCTTCTCAATCGCTAAAATATGTGCATCCGCTAGGTCTGTCACATGAATATAATCGCGAATACATGTGCCATCTGCTGTATTGTAGTCGTCTCCAAAAATCATAATTTTTTCGCGTTGACCAAGGGCAACCTGTAAAATGATTGGGATTAAATGAGACTCTGGTTGATGATCCTCACCTAATTTTCCTTCCATATGGGCTCCTGCAACATTAAAGTAACGTAAAACGACATAGTTTAAACCATATGCTTGCTTGCTCCATTTCAGCATTTTTTCTACCGCGAGCTTCGTTTCACCATATGGATTAGTTGGCACAGTCGGATCGGTTTCTAAAATTGGAATATTTTCCGCTTCACCATAAGTTGCTGCTGTTGATGAAAAGACAATTTTATCAACACCAAACTCTGTCATAACCTTTAATAAACACATCGTTCCGTATACATTGTTTTCATAGTATTGAAGTGGCTTTTCAACACTTTCACCAACAAGAGAGTCTGCTGCAAAATGAATAACTGCTTCAATTTTGTTCTCCGCAAATACTTGTTTTAAAAATGCTTCATCACGTAAGTCACCTGTATAAAGCTTTGCTCCTTCTAATACTGCTGGTTTATGACCCTTTTGCAAATTATCAACGACGATAACCTCTTCATTTCGGTCTAAAAGCTCTGAAACAGCATGACTACCGATATAACCTGCTCCACCACATACTAATACTGCCATGTAAATCCCTCCAAAATTAAATTATTTCTCTCGCGCCATCCCCAACATTTGCAACGTAGAAATCAGCTGTTAATCCTGTTTTTTCCTTGTATGCCTTGCCTACCTCTTCAATAAATTGATCAATTTTTTCATTCTCTACAATGGATACTGTACAGCCGCCAAATCCTGCTCCAGTCATTCTAGAGCCTATGACTCCTTGTTGATTTAACGCTGCCTCAACTAAAGTATCTAATTCAAATCCTGTCACTTCATAGTCATCTCGTAATGATGTATGTGAATCACACATTAATTGACCAAAGCTTTCGATATCACCTTGTTGTAATTTCTCAACTGCTAGAATTGTCCGAGCATTTTCATAGACTGCATGTTTCGCTCGTTTTTGATCAATTTCATTTACGATAAGATGACGGTGATTTTCAAATTGTTCTGGCGTTAGCTCTCCTAGTGATTGAATATCAAGTTCATTTTGCAAATCCTTTAGCGCTCTTTCACATTCTGAGCGTCTTTCGTTATATTTCGAATCCGCTAATGCTCTGCGTTTATTTGTATTTGCAATAACAAGTGATGCATCCTTAAGGATAATTGGACTGTATTTATATTGCAGGCTTTGACAATCTAAGAGAATTGCGTGATTTTCCTTGCCCATTCCAATCGCAAATTGATCCATAATTCCACAGCTTACTCCGATAAATTCATTTTCAGCATGCTGACTCATCTTAACTAATTCAACTTTTGAAAAGCTTGTTTCAAACAAGCCTTGAAGCATAACTGATGTTGCAAGTTCAATTGAAGCAGAAGAAGATAAGCCTGCTCCATTTGGAATATCTCCATAATACAAGACATCAAATCCATTCCCGAACTCGATTCCTCTATCAAGAAATTCCTTTAAAACACCCTTTGGATAATTTGCCCAATCATGCTCTTCCATAAAGCTCACCGGTTCATCAAGTGAAATGGAGATTACACCTACGTCAGGAAAGTTCATTGAATACATTTGAATCGTTTTGTCTGTTCGTAAAGCGGCTAATGCATATGTTCCAAATGTTAGCGCACACGGAAAGACATGCCCTCCATTGTAATCGGTGTGTTCTCCGATTAAATTCACTCGACCTGGTGCAAAAAAGCTACGAATACCTTCAGTCTTACCAAACAGCTTCTTAAATTGCTCTCTCATTTGTTCCTTCATCTAAATCACCCTTCATTATAT
>NZ_CADEPK010000030.1 GCF_902829255.1 Metabacillus niabensis
AACTAATTGAGTCTTCAAATAAGAGCTGTTTATCTTTCGAAATTTCAATAATAGAAGAAATAAAAAGAACTAGTATTATCGTTCCAATTAATATGACTTTTTTGTTTAGATATAATACTTTTTTCTTTATAAACAACATCATAAATACGAGAACGATAACAGCCACCATAAGTAGTTTTTTCCAAAAGTGAACTGGTTCAAGTGAGAATCCATATAAAGCATGATACGCACTATGCGGGTTTGGCTCTCCTAGATTAAACCATTTATCAAGAGAAATATGGAAAAAACGATTAAAGGATTGCAAAAAAACATAATTAATTGGGATTAGTAAACAATAAACAAGTAATATAATAGGATAAATGATTTTCCCTCTTATTATGCTGCCAAGTAACATCCCTATCATGAAAGCAATAAAAAATGATCCACTCCAAAATAGACCTATATACTTAAAAACGGATAAAAAATAAAAATAATCAAAAATTGGTTGACCATAAAATAAAACAAGATAAGCTGTAAAAATTATGATTTGGCCTATTATTATATAAATAACTCCAACCAAACACTTTCCTATAATCAAAGTGACGTAACCATGATGAATTAAAGTTGTTAATTCACTCATACTACTTGATTCTTCAATTCTAACAATCCACATCCCTAATAATAGATACGCCAGCATACCAGACATCACCAACTGACTTGAAGTGGTTAACGCTGACGGGGGTGAAAAGGTTTCATATCGATATAAATAGAATGTATAAACAAAATAACAATTTATGAGTATAAAAAGGATTGGAATTAACCATGTTTTTAGAACTAATTTCCACGAAAAAATTGCCGATTGGATAATTTTTATTAAATTCATTTTTACACCTCTATGACAGTCAATTTCATTAATTGACAATATACTGGAAAAAGTTACAAAATAAAATATACCAATCTATTACATAATATAAAATAGAACAAATTCCCTGTTTTTATTTTACTATTTTACATTTTTATGGAATATTACTTTTTGGTGTAAAAGGAGGTGTCAAATAACTTAGAGCGTTTACTTTTTAATAACAATCAAAATTATATTAAAACCAAACTTTGAATAGGAGGCACCTATTTTATGATTAATTTATGGAATAATAATAATAAATCTAAAGAAGCACGTTATGCAGCAGGAATGAATTTTGATCTTGAAGAGATAGAACCCTTTTTAAATCATTTATCAAACTCAATTTTAGACTCAGGCTTGACTCAAAAAAGAAATCAACATGATTCTATCTGAAATAGATGAAATGATTGAGAACAATGAGATAAAAGAGTTTGGAACTTTTGACGTTATGTATAAAGGAAAGCCATCAAAAATAAGGGTTCAAGCTGAAATCCACATTGAAGATGAGGATAAAGAGTTAGTGTTATATATGTATAGTACAAAGAAATTGGTAGACGTTATAGAAAAGGAAATGCTAAAGGTGGAAGAGCAAAGGGAATTTTAAAGGTGGACCAATTTAAATTAGTAAATGGAAATCTATGAATTTAACTTTTGACTGTCAGGTTTTTCCTGGGCAGCTTTCCTTAGTTAACGTATCCGTTTAGCTCAAAAGTTCGTTCATTACTTAGACTAATTATTTACCAGAACTCAATATCACTACAACAATTTCTGGTCGATTAAAAATCCTGAATGGTATAATACTGTTTCCAAGTCCTCTATTTACAATCATTGTCGTATTATCTGATTTGTACTTCCCAGATGTATACTTTGGAAATAATCCTTGGTCAGGAGCAATTAAACCACCAACGAAAGGAATTCTAAATTGTCCACCGTGTGCGTGACCTGAGAAAACAACATCAAATCCATATTCACTATAAAGAGAGAATCTTTCTGGTCTATGTGATAATAGAATTTGATAATTAGTTTCTTCATTTATTCCCTTTATTGAATTCGTGATATTTTCCTCCATTTTTGCACCTTCTACATACGATTCATCTACATTGGCTGGATCATCAATTCCTATAAGTTGTATTTTTTCAGTTCCTATAGCAATTTCTTTTGCTGTATTTCGCATCACTTGTACACCGATGCTTTTTAGCTTCTCTTCTAATGTATTGAATTTCCCTGACCACCATTCGTGATTACCTGTCACATAATATACTGGTGCAATTTGAACCAATCTTTCCATCAAAATTAGACTAGGTTTCTCCTCATATCTGTCTGAATCTATTAAGTCACCTGTAAATACAATCAAATCTGGTTCTATCTTTTTCACTTTTTTAACTAAGTCACTTTGGTTGTTTCCAAAAGACTTACTATGTAGGTCGGATAATTGAACAATTTTATATCCATTAAAGTTATTTGGAAGTTTATCTGATTTAATGGTATATGTACTTGTTACAATTGAATTATTTTGAAAGTAAAAAAAGAAAATTAACAAAACTATTACAATAAAAAAGTATAGACTTTTCTTTTTAGGTATTTTCTTCAATATTTATCTCCTTTAATTTTATTAATCCATAAATTATTGATAAGCAATTTTCCATTTTTAGTTCAATAATAAAGTTCATTCCAAACACAAACTTCTGCATTAAATATCAAAAACTTGTTTGTACTCTAATTAAGCAGGCATTATTCAGGTTTTTGAACACTCTCGAGAAATCAAAATTCCCCCTTAATTTTTACAAGTCTTATCAGCATAATTATCTATACTCTTCCAATTTTTTTATCTCTATATTATCGAGTAATAATTCTTTAGTTCGTAATTCATAATCAGCTTTTGAATATGGACCTATTGTTTCTTGCGTTTTAATGTTAATAATCCAATATTTCATATTATCAGTTTCCGAGATTTCCTGTTGTATAGCTACAATATACCTATTGTCCCACCCAACATGGGTAACCTTTGTTGGAACAATCGGTGTCCCCCAAACATTGTCACCTTCATATGGGGAAATATTTACTTCATTTGCTGACAATCTATTAATAGATAAATTACCTGGAAGATCTATTTCATAGTCTGATGCACCAGCACAACCAGAACAAATACATAATAACAACAATAGACATACCCATATGTATTTTTTGCTAATCATATAATATACCACCTCAAAAATTCTCTTTTGACTAATACATATAATCATATTTTTCCAATTAGATATTTACTAAAACAAGCATATTTTCGAGGAGGAATTAAGGGTAACATAATAATGTTGGTTTCCGTTGTAGGAATGTCCTTAGTTTGGATATTTTCATCCATTATACCATTTTCTTCCTTATTATAAATATATTTATAGAAAAGCTCTTATAATTATCTTCATATACCTACCTTGTCTAACAAGCTTCAGTTCTTTATCAATTCAGAAAGGAAGGAAACTACAAAAGAATCTAATGAGCAGCTTGAATCTTACAATAAAATTCTTAAAGCAAAATATTTAGGGATTTCTAATGGAATACAAAAGCACTTGTACGAGGTAACAAATGGTAATGTAGCTCTTGGAAATTCAAATGTAAAATACACTTGACGTAAAGCAACCTTTACTTCACAATGAATGTAAAGGTTGCTTTACATAAAGGGGGGGAGGCCTGATTTTGAAAAACAATCTACCTGAATATAGGAAGAAAGCTAATTATTCTCAGGATAAGTTAGCAGAACTTTTACAAGTAAGCAGACAAACAATTATCTCGATAGAAAAGGGAAAATATAATCCTTCTTTGCCATTGGCCATAAAAATAGCAAGAATTTTTAATACTAATGTTGAATCAATTTTTTTGTTGGATAATGATTAATAAAATTTAATCAATTCATATTGGAGGGTTAAATAATGAAAATCACTTCACAAAGAAATTTTAATATTTTAGGTGTTTTGTTCGCGTTTATTTTTGCAGTGAGAGTCTTCATGGGTTTGTCTACGAATTCTTTATCTATAGTTGAACTTCTTTCATGGGGAACATTATCTTACTTATCTTTTGCGGCTGGGTATCTTTATCCACAATTTAAAGAAAAAGATGAAAGATCAGAATTAATTAAACAAAAAGGAATGCACTATTCCATGTTCTTTGTTTTAGTTTTTTTCATTGCCACATTACTGGGAAATCAATTTAATATCTTCGGCTTAGAATTAATTGAAATGATTCAAATAGTCATTGCTTTAACCATTATTACGATTTTTACATCTTGGATTATCATGGCGAAGAAATATTAATATAAGGAAGGGTCAATTTTTTAAAAATGGATTCTTTCTGGTTGGATTTTGGATGACATTAATAACAATCCCCCTAGTCATTGATTGTAGTCAATTTTTAATTTTATAAAATAGAATTATATCAATATAATATATTACTTATAGTTCCCTACACTCAATATATTAAAATCCCTTTTTAAAAAGCTACAACCTCTTATTCTTTTCAATCCACAATTAAGCTATATGAATATAAATTTAAGTCAATCTCTTCCTATTATTAAACTCTTACTAAAGACCCCTTCCTCACCGATCATTTCAACGTTTGAATTAAAATAAAAATTTTGCTCCGAAATCCTATATGGAACATTTTTAATGAAAAAAATAGCCGTTTTCCCACCTATTTTTCACATTTTTTCCAGAGTTAAATAGGAAAACCGAGTAAAGATAAGAAATCGGCATGAAAAAGACCCCGAAATCTGAAAAGTTTATTTTCAAAAATCGGGGTCTTAATAGGAAATGTTTATTTTCGGGCTACACCTTCAACACTAACTTCGCAACCGCCTCAACATGCGCCGTATGAGGAAACATATCAACCGGCTGAATATATTCCACGTGATAATCCCTTGATAAATAATCAATATCCTTTGCTAATGTTGATGGGTTACATGATACATAAACAAACTTTTTTGGCTTTACTTGTTTAATGGCATCTAATAGCTTTTTGTCACAGCCTGTTCTTGGTGGATCGACGACGATGACGTCTGGGCGCCAGCCTTCATTTACCCATTTTGGGAGCCAATGCTCGGCGCTTCCGGTAACATAGGTTGCATTGGTGATGCCGTGTTTTATTGCATTTTCGTTCGCATCAATGATGGCTGATTCGATCGTGTCCATGCCGCGAACTTCACTTGCACCAGCTGCAAGCCACATGCCGATTGTTCCTACACCACAGTAGGCATCAGCAATTTTTTCTTTTCCTGTCAGACCTGCTGCTTGCTTCACTTCATCGTATAATTTGACGGTTTGGACTGGGTTTAATTGAAAGAATGCACGTGCTGATAGCTCAAAGCTTAAATCTCCAAGTGTTTCCTGGATGACCTCTTCTCCGCTAAGATGAATTGTTTTTTCACCGAAAATTAATGATGTTTTATTGCCATTTATATTTTGAACAAGTGATTTAACCTCTGGCAATCTCTTTTGAATTTCCGCCATTAATAATTTTTTTCGCGGTACCTCTTTTTGTGTTGTAATTAACACGACCTGAACCTCTCCAGAGCTAAAGCCGGCACGAGTAACGATCGTACGAACAATTCCTTTTCGCTTTCGTTCATCATAGATCGGGATTTGCAGGTCCTCAAGAATTTGTTGCACCCCTTCTGATACTTTGTTTGTTAAAGGATGCTGGACCATACAGTTTTGAATGGGAATGAGCCGGTGTGAGTCTAATCCATAAAGGCCTGCGATGACCTTTCCATTCTGTTGCTGCCCCACCTGGAATTGGCTTTTGTTTCGGTAATTCCATGGTTCTGCCATTCCAATTGTGTCTCTAATGTCTAGCTTTTGTAGTGCAAGCTTTGTATGTCGTTCAAGTGATTGAATAACAATGTCACGCTTTTCCTTTAGCTGCTGGGCATAGGCTAAATGCTGAAGCTGACAGCCACCGCATTCCTCGTAAATTGGGCAAGGTGGCTTGACGCGGAAAGGAGATTGCTTTCTAATTTTCTTAACCTTTCCCTCTGCAAACTTTGGTTGGATTTTTGTCGCTTCAACTAATACCTCTTCACCAGGTAATGCACCAGGTACGAAGACAACCTGTCTTTTAAAGTAGCCGACACCTTCACCATTAATCCCTAAACGCTTAATTGTTAACGGGAAGGTTTGTCCCTTCTCTATTTTAATCGAATGATTTTTTTTCGTTTCTTTCATAGTAAAAAGCTCTCCATTTCTACTGGAACATTCATCTTTTAATCATACTAATAGTTCGTCCTAAAAGCTAGTAACGTTCATTCCTCTTCCTAGCATTTCCATAATCGCTAAAGAAAATGAGGCCAACTCATATCGAGTCAGCCTCATCTCATAACTTATTATTCAGCATTGGTCTTTCTTCTTACTATGAGGAATGCAATTGCACCAGTGATTAAAACAATAGCACCAATTAGTAACGTATTATATGTGCTTGTTGCTGTATCCGGTAATTTTTCACCAGTTGTTTCTTTTTCATTATGAACAGGCTCAACTGTTACATCCTCTGGAGCTTCTGTTCCTGGTGGGTCTGTCCCTGGTGTTTCCTCACCTGGTGGGTCTGTTCCTGGTGTCTCCTTACCTGGTGTTTCTGTTCCTGGCGTCTCCTCACCTGGTGGGTCTGTTCCTGGCGTCTCCTCACCTGGTGGGTCTGTTCCTGGCGTCTCCTCACCTGGTGGGTCTGTTCCTGGTGTTTCCTCACCTGGAGCCTCTGCTGGAATTTCTCCAGTTTCATAATAAGCTTTAATTTCTTCTGCTGTTAATACCTTTGCATCGTATACAAGTAATTCATCCATTAAGCCTTTATATGGGGTGTCCCAGTAGTTTACACCTAAGGCGAATACACCGTTCTCTGTTGTGAAGACGTCTGGGAAGTTTTCACCCGCAAACTTTTCTTCACCATTTACATAGATTTTTATACTACCGTTGTCTACTGAGAATGCAATATGTGACCATTCATTTGCTGGAATTTTCATACCTGTTCCCGCGTCATACCATGCTTCACCTGACCAGAGCATCGTATCATTTGCTACTCCGTCATGGCCCATTGGTAAAAAGCTAATCCATTTTGTGTTACTGCTCCCACCAAAGAATGAAGTTGTGTATTTATTCAATTCCTGCGGATTTAGCCATAATGATACCGTGTACTTATTACTAGAAATCAATCCATCTGGCAAACGAATTCCAGATGCACCGTCAAATACAGCTGCTTGTCCAACTTTTCCTTCTGCAAATGCACTTGTTCCACCTGTATTATCAATACGGTTACCAGTTACTGCACCGTCCGTCACATTTCCCGTGCTATCCTTTAAATTATCCTCAAATGCATAATGGGCAACGAGCTTACCTTCCTTTTGCGGTAAAACGACGACTGTAAATTGCTTCGTATCGGTCATTTCACCTTTAGTTATCGTTGCCGTAAGGGTTACTGTCACCGATTCCTTTCCAACAGGACGAGTTACTTTTCCATCTTCAGAAACGATTTCAGGATGTGATGATTGCCACGTAATTTGTGTCCCACGTAATCCTGTTGTTGGTAATGTTAAATGACTAATGACATTTGTTGTGTCTCCAAGACTTAAATCATTTTTAACCGCCGCAACAATTTCTGCATCTGATTGTGATGCTGTTTTACTTCCCCAAATCGCAATGCCTTCATTTGATAGTGCAGTAAATGTTAAAACATATTTTTCAGAGGTTGGATCCCATTGGCGAACAAACACACCTTTATATGTTTTACCATCAACCTGTAAAGTCGCTTCATTTTCACCAGATAAACTCCATTCACCTGTTACGTCACCAGAAATCGTTCCATCGTCATTTAACGTAACTAGCACTGATTGTTTAATTTCTGCTGAAATATCTTTTCCATGATTAATAAATTTATAGTCTCCGCTTATATCTGATGCTTCAACCCTTTCTAACGATTCGCCCGCATAACGATATGGCGAAACAACCGGCCAACCATCTTCATTCATATACATTTTATGTACACGAACCTGATGCATTTCACCTTTTTCAGGGAAACGAGTATGGAAAATTAAATATTGTTCGTCTGTTGCTTCATCATAGTAAACAGAATTATGACCTGGCGAAACATAGCCTGTCCCAATTCCAGTTCCAGCCTCACCAACTTCTCTTTTGAATAAGTGACTGCCCATTAATTTCACACCATATGGTTCGATTGACGCATCATCAAATATCGGAAGGTCTGGATTAGCCTTGACATTAATCATGTCATTGCCTTCTGCATCATAATATGGACCATCAGGATTTTCCGAACGAACAACACGCATGTTATAGCCGCCAGTTGAATCTAGTCCGCCAAATGATAGGTACATATAGTAATAATCCGTTTCTTTGCTATATTGGACATATGCTCCTTCAATACGACTATGGTTTCCACCGAGTAATTTTTTCCCATAGCCTTGGTTTGGCAATGGTTCACCTGTTTCAGGGTCCATTTCCATAATGAAAATACCACCAGAGTATGAACCGTACATCATCCAGAGCTTGCCATTTTTATCAAAGAATACATCTGGATCAACGGCATTTGGATGAATTCTTGCATCATAAATCGTTCCATCTGGGCTTACTTCATCCCACATCCCGGATTTCAGGAAGATTCCTTGATCTTTGTAAGGGCCTTCAATATTGTCTGCAACGGCAATCCCCATCGCTGAACGAGGAGAATCTCCTTTACAAGCGTTATAATACATATAAAACTTCCCATTTAATTCAATCACATCTGCTGCCCATAATGTATCAGATTCTGCCCAGTCAAAAGTTTCCTTTAATTCCTCAACAACGTTTTCAAATAACGGGTTATCGGGATTAACTAAGTTTGCTACTTCATCCCATTGCATAAAATCCTTTGTCTTTGCAGCTGCTAAGTGAGAGCCAAAAACATAGTACGTGTCACCTGTTTTAATGACTGACGGATCGTGGACAGATACATCTTTAAAAACAGGTGCTTCTGCTTGCTCGCTTGCTGCCCCATCATTTTCAATGGCGAACGCTAAATTTGGAACAAGAAGTACAAGTGTTAAAAATAAAGCTAAAAATCTACGAGATAATTTCTTTTTCATACTTTCATACCCCTCCTTTTTGTATGAAACGAAGTATTTACCCAAGAGTTGTATGCGCATTCATTATTTGGGATAAAAAGGGATGTACGTACAAAATTGAAGCTAACACCCTTGTAAATGTACGAAATCTAGTTTTCTATCTTTATCATACCCATGCAAAAAAATCGCTATATCCCGATGAAATGCGACAAACCTTAAGCTAAATACATACGTTTCTATTCATACATGGGTTAGAAAACTGCACATTTTTACAAAAATTCACTGAGAGGATGTTTTCCAAAAAGATGATAGGAAGAATTTTTTGTATTGTAAGCGCTTATCCTAACCAATATTTATCCTATTACACACGTTCGTACATGTCAATATGTTTTCTATCAATTCGGAACTTGTTTATCCAATCACATAAACATACGTACAAGTTGACACAAAAGAGAGTGATTTACAGCAAAAGCTCTCCCCCTCAAACCCAAACAATCAATATCTTTTAACTAGAGTTTGCTGGAGAGTCTTCCAATGTTAAGTCACTCTCTACGCATTCACTTATTCAATACTTCTCCACAAATAAAGCGATGCATAGCTTAAATAAGGATGCCATTGCTCACTGTACATGTCCATTTCTTCACTTGTAGGCTTCCTCTCTAGGTTAAAATGCTTTTGAATCGCCTTTTGTATCCCAATGTCTGCTTTAGGAAACAAATTAGGTCTTCCTAATCCAGTTAACAAAAGATTTTGTACAGTCCATGGACCAATCCCACGAATTTTTATTAGCTTTTTCATTACTTCATCATCAGATAAGCGTTCAACTTGCGATAAATCTAAGCTCCCTTCAGCAATAAGCCGAGATGTATCAATCACATATTCAGCCTTCCTCCTGCTGAATTGCATGTTCATTAGCTCCTCAACCTCTAAAGCAGCGACCGTTTCTGGTTTTGGATAAAACCAAACATCATCAATCTCATAACCAAATGCTTTAACAAATCGTTCTGTTAACGTATGAGCAAAAGATAAATTTAATTGCTGATGAATAAAGCATTTCATTAAACAACGATATAAATCAAATTCCAATACAAGCGGCGTCCCCTCATGCTGCTGAAAAATATCTGAAAGATTTGACGTTTTGAAATGATTATTTAGTTTATCTAACGGAAAATCCCATTGAAAAATTCTAATGAGCTCAGCTTTAGCTTGTTCTTTTATATCATTATCGTGTCCCTTTAGCTCAAAGCGTGGATTTTCTAAAGTACCAACAGCCTGCACTTCGATGACATGTCCTTTTTCATTTATAATAAGTGGAACCTTCACCGATTGTTGTTCCTGATTTACGTTATTTAACGGATCAAGTGATAGCCTGCTTATCACACTGCCGAAATGATATGGTCCGTCTGCTTCAATTATTTCCTTCCACATTTTTATTCACAGCCTTTATACTCTTTTTGCCAATTATAGCATGGTTTTGTTTTGTCAATTAGGTTAATTTCAATGTGAGGATTTGCTTCGTTTTTAATACTAATCTATTGTCTAAAAAATATCTCCCTTGGTTAAAGGGAGATTAAGTCAGGATTGTCGATTATTTTTTGAAGCATTAAGTCGTCTAAGCTTTTGAAGATGTAGCCTTGTTTCTGCAATTCAACAATGGCGTTGTCCAGTCCTTCGGCATTGTCCTTTGATACGGTATGGAGAAGGATAATCGCTCCAGGGTGGATTTGTTGCATAATGTTTTCGTACGAATATCTCCAGCCTCTTTGCGCGTCTATTTTCCAGTCAACAAAAGCGAGGGACCAGAAGACAGTTGTGTATCCTAAATCTTTGGACGTTTGCAGCACCCGTTCACTAAAAATACCTCTCGGCGGCCTTAAGTAGTTCATCCCTTTTTGGTCTGTTAATTCCTCCACTTTCAGGCGAACAGATTCTAGCTCTTCTTTTATTTCTTCATCACTTTCTTTTGTGAGGTCAGGATGATACCATGAATGGTTTCCGACGATATGACCTTCCTTCACCATCCGTTTTACTAATCCTGGTTCGGATTCAATATAATGACCTGTTACAAAAAATGTTGCTGGAACCTCTCGTTTTTTTAAAACGTCTAACACCTTGCTCGTATAGCCATTTTCATAGCCATTATCAAAGGTTAAGTAAATTTCCTTCTTCGTTGTATCTCCTATATAGAAGGAGCCGTACTTGCCAAGAATTTCGTCATATTCCTCTCCAGCAGAGGCTGGTTCGTGGTTTTTACTTTTTTTAAAGCCCCAATGAATTGGTTTATTTGATATCGCATATGCTTCGTTCGAAAATAAAAAAATTAGACAGCATAGGATTGTCATGATAGACAATTTTTTCATCATACTCTCTCCTCATGATCGTTATATATGTATAGTGTTTATTTATGAGAGCATTCCATACTGGAAAAAATTACATTAAGTCCCTTTTCTAAAATATAGTTGTTTTTAAGGTACTCCTTGGACGCTTGGGAAGCGATAATGCAGTGGAAAACAACTTCTAATAAAAGCATCAAAGTTTTACGAAAACTGCCTAAATAAAAAAAGCGTGCCTTTAAAATCAGGGAAATTCCTGATTCAGGCACACTTATTTCTTTTAAAACAAACGTTTATTTAAATACCGGATCCTTAAATTTAGAGAGCTTTTCTAATGATGATTTATCGACATCGGCGTGAAGGCTGTTTCCATGTGAATCCATTGTAACTACAGCTGTAAAGCCTTCAACCTTAAGATGCCACATTGCTTCCGGAATTCCAAATTGCATGAGGTCTACACCTTCTACTGATTTAATACAGTCAGCATAATATTGCGCAGCTCCTCCAATTGCATTTAAGTAGACACCACCGTGTTCTTGAAGCGCCTTTAACGTTTTTGGTCCCATTCCACCTTTTCCGATAACAGCGCGAATACCAAATCGCTTCATAATATCGCCTTGGTATGGCTCCTCACGAATACTTGTCGTTGGTCCTGCTGCTTTAACGTGATACTTTCCATCCTCATCCTTCATCATAACTGGTCCACAGTGATAAATGATTTGTCCATTAAGATCAACTGGGGAGTCGTTTTCTGATAAGTATTTATGGATTGCGTCTCTTCCCGTATACATCATTCCATTAATGCGAACGACGTCACCAACTTTTAACTCTCTAATTTGCTCCTCTGTAATTGGTGCTTCTAGGACAACTTCACGAACCGATTGCTGTTGCTCTTCAGTAGAAGTAGCCTCAGCTTGCCCAAAGTCAACCTCATCTCCGTCTTGATATAACCATTCGTTAATTGCTCCTGTTTCAGGATTTAAATATACACCTAAGCGGCGATAAGCCCAGCAATTGTAAGCAACTGATACGAAGAAGCTTGCTGGAATACGATTGATGACACCAATTTTACAACCTAGTAATGTTGTTTCTCCACCAAATCCCATTGTTCCAATTCCAAGCTCATTCGCATGCTCAAGAACATATTCCTCAAGCTTACGTAAATCTTCTCTTTCGTTCACATCATCGACACGTCTAAATAATTGCTCCTTTGCCAGCTCATAGCCGCTTGTTCGGTCGCCACCGATTCCGACCCCGATAAAGCCAGCACTACAGCCTTGTCCCTGTGCTTGGTAAACGGAGTGCATAATGCATTTTCTGATTCCATCAAGGTCTCGTCCCGCTCTTCCTAAGCCTTCAAGCTCACAAGGTAAGCTATATTGGATATTTTTATTTTCACAGCCACCGCCCTTTAAAATAAGGCGTGCATCAATATAATCCTTTTCCCATTGTTCAAATTTAATGACAGGTGTTCCATCACCTAAATTATCACCGCTGTTTTTCCCAGTAATCGAATCAACCGAATTAGGACGTAGCTTGCCATCCTTTGTTGCTTGAGCAATGGCCCGCTTAATATCTTCCTTCATCTTTAGCTGATTGGCACCAACCGGAACCTTTAATTTAAACGTTGGTAAACCAGTATCCTGACAGATCGGTGAAATATTATCGTCAGCCATTTTAATATTATTCGTAATGGTTGCAAGTGACATTGCAGAACGAGTGCCAGCACTTTCTCGCAATTTTGCCGCAGCGATTGCTCTTCGTACATCTTTTGGTAGATTGGTCGATGTTTCTACTATTAATTTGTACATGCTTTCGTAAAAGTTCTCCATCTCGATTCTCCCCTTATATCGTCTCTTAATGTATCTAAACTTTCGGTCTATTTCTTCAATTTTTATTATACTCCTTCAAAAAAAGATTGAAAAGGAATATCATAAGCGCTTTCAGTTTGAAGTCTGTACCGACTATTTTGCCCTGACATCCATCTTAGTCATGTGCCAAACTCGAAATAAAAATAGAAAAAAAGAGCAGACGCAAATGTCATGCTCCATTTCGATCCCAATCCTTTTTAAATTGTTCATGCTTGAATTCAAGCTCATCTAACATTTTTAATAAGCGGTCAATATCTTCAACATCTGTTGACTCGGGATCCATTGAATCAAGTACTTCTAAAAACATATTTAACCGACTTTTTAAATAAGATAGTTGTGAATCCTTATCTTGAACTGCATTACCCATTTTCATCTCTCCTCTTAAAGATATAGTTCATCCTAACGTATTTATTAATTTGGCTGTTTTCGCATTTTATTGCTGTTTATTTGTTATTCGTTTTGGTTGATTTCCGATAAATTTCCCGTTTTCCGCCGGGTGGGTGATGAGCCTCTTTGGTGCTCACATTTCCCACACATCCGCACCTACACTAAATCAACCTTTACAAAGCTTAGCTTATATACAACAATATTAAGAAAATTGCCTTTAATTTTAAAACAACTGACTAAAAAGCGCAATCCCTAATGTGCTTCAAGCAACTGGCTCCAATTGAATAGAAGATGATAGAGATGATAGAAGATGATATTTAATCAAATCACTTGTGACGCATGAGCTTAATGAGTTAGAAACGAAAACTAAGTACTTTCTTCCTTTAATATAAAGCTCCAATGGATGATAACAATGAACGTTCATGTTAGAATGGGTATGGAGCTGACAACTCTGTATAGTAAGCTAATCTGTTTTTAAAGATATTTAGCCTTATGTAAGGCTATTTTTATTTGTTAATAAAAGGAGTACCTCGAAAATGAATGTAACAAACACGTTAAAACCCATTACAACTTCATATGATCCGTGGGAAGCATATCTTGATGTCGAGCAATATGGAAAAATGGAGTTAACAAATATTGAATTTACCACAACAACACTTTGCAATATGCGGTGTGAGCATTGCGCTGTCGGTTACACACTACGTCCAAAGGACCCGAATGCTCTTCCAATTGATTTATTGTTAAAACGACTAGACGAGGTTCCAAAGCTTCGTTCCTTAAGTATTACAGGTGGGGAACCGATGCTATCGTTAAAATCTGTTGAAAATTACGTCATCCCACTTTTAAAGTATGCCCATGAACGTGGAGTGCGTACACAAATAAATTCAAATTTAACACTTGATTTAAATCGATATGAAAAAATTATCCCATACTTGGATGTATTACACATTTCTCATAACTGGGGTACGATCGATGAGTTTGTTGAGGTTGGTTTTGCCATGATGGACAGAAAGCCAACATATGCACAGAGAGCTACATTGTTTGAGCGAATGATCGAAAACAGTCGTGCACTTGTTAAAGCAGGTGTCATTGTTTCGGCTGAAACGATGCTTAACAAAAATACCCTTCCGTATATTGAAAAAATTCATAAGCAAATTGTTGAGGAAATGCATTGTCAGCGTCATGAAATTCACCCAATGTACCCAAGTGATTTCGCCAGTGCATTGGAAACATTATCACTTTCAGAGATCCGTTCAGCGATTCATCATTTATTAGATATACGCGATGAATCTGTTTGGATGCTATTTGGAACATTGCCATTTTACGCATGCAGCGATAATAAGGAAGATTTAGCGTTAATTAACCGTCTTCGTTCAAGCAAAAATGTTACGGTTCGAAACGATCCTGATGGTAGATCCCGTTTAAATGTTAATATTTTCGATGGAAATATCATTGTGACAGATTTTGGTGATGCTCCTCCTTTAGGGAATATTAAGGATAATACCCTTCAATCTGCCTATGATAAGTGGATGGATTCTTCCTTAGCAAAATCACTCAATTGTCATTGCCTTGCTGTGAACTGTCTTGGACCGAATATTCTCGTCAAAAATAGTTATTATAAAGATGTTGATTTCACAAAACGACAGTCGAATTTATAGGTGATAGTATGGAACAAATAAAAGCGATCCTTTCGATAAACATCGTCCAAATCATCATCGCTGCCATCGTTCTCTGGATTAGTGTTGCAATTATTAACAAATCGTTAAGCAAGTTCTTTCTCAGAACAGATTTTATTGAGGAACGAAAAGAAAAAACGATTGAAAGCTTAGTACGTTCATTATTGAAATATACTGCAACGATTTGCTTTATTTTATTTGTTATCTCTAAATACGTCGATAATTTCGAATCGATTCTTGCTGGAGCTGGAATTGCCGGGATCGTCATTGGCTTCGGGGCACAAAGCCTTATCAAGGATATTCTCGCCGGGTTATTTCTTATTTACGAAAAACAGCTTCATCAAGGTGATTTTGTGACAATTAATAACACCTTTAATGGCACTGTTGAAGAAATTGGCCTTCGTTCCCTAAAGGTAAGGGAATGGAGTGGAAAATTATTGACCATTTCTAACGGCGAGATTAAGCAAATTCAAAACTATAATATCGATCGGATGCGGGTAATTGAGCGGGTTGTTGTTAGGTACCAGGAGGATCCTAAAAAGGTATGGGATGCACTCGAAAAGGCCTGTAACCTTCTAAATGAACAATTTGGACATTGCTTAAAGGTTGACGAGGAAAATTGTCTTATCGAACCGTTCACAATCTATGGAATCACCTCGTTAAATGCAGGATTCCACGGCTATGAGTACACGATTACAGGACTGGTTGATGACAAAGAGTACTGGAATACAGCAAGAGAAGCACGAAAAATCATTGCACAGGTGCTCTTTGATGAAAAAATCGGACTCGCTGAGGAGCAAATTTCTGTTAAACATAGCCAATAACAAAACCGCCTTGAAAGCTCCGATGCTTTGTTTCTTATAAAAGATAACAAAAAAACAAGAACTGTTCCCGACTGGGATAACAGTTCTTGTTTTACTCTTTTCGTCATTCTCCAGCTATCACAACGACATCGACATTTTCTAACCATTTTTTCGGGTTAGTTCCATCTGGATTCGCAATCCAAACATCCATGTTCTCATCAAATAATGACTTCCCACGATACCAAATTAATTTGTTAGCTGTTTTGTTGTAAAACGGATGGTAATCTCCATGCCCTTGAGGTGGATGTGTCATTTGCTTTTGCTTTTTATTGCTAATGTGAACAAGATAAAGGGCTGGAAGCGGATGCTCGCTACTATTATTTGACCATTCCTTTTCGATGACCCTTGAAGTAACAATTGTCTCATTATTAAGCCAGGTAAAGTCAAGCTCTGCATAGTTTTGTGGGGTAAGGGTTCCTGATGCGGGCATTTCTTCAACCTTTAACCGCTTGTTCTTAAAACCAAAGACAATTCTTCCTCCGCCCGCAATATATGCAAGCATATCCTTTGAAGGAGCCCATTTCGGCTTTCCGACACCTAAAATGACCTCATCCAACACTTGAAATGACTTCCCATCATTTGATAAAACCGTAAGCATATTGCTGTCCATTGACCAGGACGCTGTTGGCGAGACAATGAAGGAAATCCATTTGCTGCTTGGTGAAAAGAGAAAGGAATTTGGGTAAATTGACAAAATATCCATATTCCCTTTTTTAATTTCCTTTGGGATCGTAAAAAACTCCTCTGCCTCTTCTAGCTTTATTTTGCTTAAATTACTAGGAAGCAGCTTTTTATAAATAACCGGGTTCGTCCATCCGTTTGGTAGTAGCTTTGCACTTGAAGCTAATATTATACCATCATCATTTGGTAGCCACTCGTAATCTGCGACACCTAACGCCACATTATAAAAACGCTCTAAATCTGACACATTTACTAGTTCCTCATCCATAAAAGCTATAATATTTTTTGTTGCTGCCCATTTAGGTGAATGACTATCATGATAGATTTTCCTTTGCATTCCATCATTTGGACGGTAAACCCAAAGCTCCCTATGAATTTCTTCGCCTTGCTTTGCTTCATTTTGATAAGAAATCCATTGTCTATCATGTGACCATTGTGGCATGCCAACTATATGACCTGTATTCGTAACCTTCTTTTCCTCACCATTTGTCCAAAGCCATAAATCACCATCCCGAATAAATGCTGCATCGATATTCTCTAAGCCTTGTCGATTTGCTGCAAAGCTTGTGTGAGGGAAAACTAGCAATACTGCGATAATAATAACGAGATGCTTCAACTCCCATCCCCCCTATATTTAATAAACATGAAAAAATCAATGCGTCTGAACGCACTGATTTTATTCATTATTTTGGATTATCAGCTGTCACAAAACCGAATGATACATGATCTTGAATCGGAATCCATGCCCCAATTCCTTGTGATGTGACATTTTTGACGACAATGCTTTTTTTATTTCCTTTTAAAACGAGATAAACCTCACCATACGTAACCTTACCCTTTTCATTAACAGCTGGTGCATAAGCATATAAGTAGCCTAATTTTTTAGGCTGCACATTATAAATCTGGTCTGCCTTTGTCCCTGCGCCAATAATCGTTTCAAAAGAGAGTGGTAAATTCGTTTTCTTCATTGCTTTTAACAGCATCATTTTTTTCACATGCTCGGCTTCCGGTACCTTTGCCGTTAGGCCACCTTTTACAGACTTTTGTGCCTCCTGCTTATAATGCATCTGAATTGGGCCCTTCCCACCACGATTGTCTTGAAAATTCGTGTTGATCTTTTGGTATTCCCAGTTTGTAGCGGTTTCTGTTGATTGATAATTTAACGCCCATTCTCCTAAATAAATTGTTGCTCGATAACCGATTGCTAAAGGTGCATCAGAAATAGTTGACTCGTTTAATATCCGAATTAAATCCGGGTTTTCAATCGGTACATCAGATGTATCAATAAGTGATTGAGTAAAATCACTAGGTTGTAAGTATGGTAAATCTTGTGTTGGATTTGGATATGTGTTTTCCTTCGTTATCTCCATAACGGTATTTGGAATTTTAATTTGCTTTTGCTTACCTTCTGCATAAGAAGCATGAGAAACACTAAATGAAAACAGTAAGACAAGAGAAATGAATATTAATTTTTTCATACCTTCTTCTCCTTTCATAAGCTATGATTAGTGTTTTCAAGATTGTTTTTGTTTATCCAAGCTTTTTAATAAATTTCATTAAAAGCGTTTACAAAAATAAGATAACGGTGTAAAATAAAGCTATCAGAAATGAGTCCCTAGATAGTTTGTTGCGCTGTTTTGCAAGCGTTACCAATTTCTCTAGTAATTTGTTTCGTCCTACAAAGAATGAATGAGGGTGACTCAAAAGGGTCTGACCCCTCCAACAAACAGATATATAGAAACTAACCTCATTTATTAGTCTATATATTATGTTTGAGGGGGGCTGAACCTTTAGTTTTGAGACACCCTCTCTTTTTTTATAACAAATAAAAGCCTATACCCATGATGAGATAGGCTGCTAGTAGCATCGCCCCCTCAAACCAGTTTGTGTCACCGTCATTCGTGATCATAATGGTTAAAAAGACAGCTGTTACCATTGCAATAAGTTCAGGTAACGTAAAAACTAAAGGCATCCTATCCTTAAAAAATAGTGAAATTAACACTAATAGTGGGGCAACAAACATTGAAACTTGCAATGTCGAGCCGATGGCAATTTCTACTGCTACATTCATTTTATTTTTATATGCCATAATAATGGCTGAAGCATGTTCAGCAGCATTCCCGACAATCGCAACGATAATAACCCCAATAAATAGCTCCGTCCAACCGAACTGCTCTCCCACTGTTTCAAATGTATGGACAAGATTTTCTGATACATAAGCAACTGCAATCGTCGAAAGCAATAAAATAATGATCGCCTTCATTTTTGACCATTCAGGTACCTCATGTGCTTCAGCTGTATCTGATTTATGCTGATAGACGCCTCGATGAGTCACAAGCTTAAAGAATAGTGCAGCTAAATAAAGAATAATAAGAATGATCGAAATTCCAATGCTTAATGATAATGTTTCTGCCTCATCCATTGTCATCGAAAAAACCTCTGGAATGACAAATGCAACAACAACGGCAAATATAAGCATTCCCGAATTATGGCGTGCATCATAAACATTAAATTCCTGCCGTTTATACTTTAACCCACCGATAAAAAAGCTTAAACCCGCTACTAGAAGCAGGTTTCCTATTACTGATCCAGTTAAGGAGGCTAACACAACCCCTAATAGCCCTGCCTTCAATGAAAATATTGAAATAATCAATTCTACTGCATTTCCAAACGTTGCATTTAATAATCCACCAATTCTTGGCCCGGCAACGATTGCTAAGCTCTCTGTCGCTCTGCCCATAAAACCTGCTAACGCAATAATTGTTAAGCAATAAATGACAAACATTAGAATTTGCGACCAATGAAAAAGGCTACCTGCTACTGATAGCGGTAATCCAATTAAAACAATAATAGTAAACAAACGATTAACCAAACTATTCACCATTCCCTTGCTTAGAATGTAAACTACTTTTTTTATAGGCTGTTCTCATAAACTTTGTTGCCTTATTATTAGGATTCGTTCTGATTGATTTCTGCTCAAGTGCCTCGCTTTTTGCAAGATGCATGGTTAGCCACCTAGCTGTAAACATCCGCTTTACATAAACCAATCCTACGCATCAAAGCAGAGGGTCTCATACTTACGCTCCAACCAACCTTTACAATGTTAAAAACAACAATATTTTAGAAAAGAGCCTGTTTGCCTTATTGTTATTGTATGATTCAGTTTTTATAGTTTAGTCTCCCAACTTAAACAAATTAATAAACCTATTTTTTGGAATTTCTATTTACGAAGGATAATGAAGAGGTCTTCTGTGGATTAAATTTGATGAAGGTCTGCTGAAAAGTGTAAACTAGCTCCCTCGGACAATGTTCGATGATTTAATATTTTCTCTTATGATAGTTTTTAATAGGAGCTAGCTTCATTGAACGTCGCATATCTCAAGCGATTTTTTTCTTCTTAAATCCGTAATAATACATGCTTAAAGGCCACCAGAGGATGCAAAAAATTGGATACACAGCCCAGATATGATCAGGCGTTGTAATAGCATTAACTGCAGCAAAAAATGCAATAACTAGCAAGCTCCCTGTAAGAGAAAACGCATAAAATGTTCTCGTTTTCCCATGATATAAAGCAAGCGGCCACCATAAAACAGCAAATGCAGGATAAATCGCCCACGGATGTTGAGGTGATAGGATAAGATTTAACATAATGTAATATCCTATAATACTAGCACTGCATAATATGGCCGTACTTACCTTTTGGCTATGTTTATCTAGAATAGCTAGAACCGGCCAGCACAAAAGTGGTGGTAATGCATATAAAAACCATGGATATTCGGGTGTTTGTATATAGTTTTCGGTAACTAAAAAGGCTATGATAATCAAGCTGTACACAATTGATAAAAGCTTATGATTCTTTTTCTTCGCACAAAAGATACCAATCGGCCAAAGCAATAAAGCAAATGTAGGATAAATGAACCAAGGATATGTCGTACTTAAACTATTTACCACGATGATAAAGATAATCGTCATCATACTTCCTGCAAGTGCAAATTGAAATGCTATATCCTTTTTCATTGATTAACACTCCTTTCTTCCTTATTCCGCTTCCAATAAAAGTACATCGATAACGGCCACCATAAGATGGCAAAGGTTGGGTAAACGAACCAAATTGTACTCGGTGTATAATAGAAATTAATAAAGACAAATAGTCCGATAATGAGCATGCTCCCCCATATCGAATAGCCAAGATTTAATTTTGCATATTTGTTTCCCTTTTTCGTTTTCTTTACACCAAGCTCCATTTTGATATCTCCAATATCACCAAATTCAACAATCGCTTTATTGATCGCATCCTCCTCGTCTTTTCCTTGTGCCATTAAATCCCAAACCTTTTCCTCTAAGTTTTCAAGGACTTCCTGCTGAATCGCTCTTTTCTCTTCACTATCATGTAGATCCTTAAATAGCTCCTCTACATGATTCTTTAATTTAATCACTCAAATCCCTCCATAAATAAATCGATAATTTCTTTCGTTTCCTTCCATTCCTTAACCATTTCCGTTAAATATGCTTTTCCAAGAGAAGTAATTCTGTAGTACTTTCTCTTTCCTCCTTGTGAGACATTTCCAAAATAAGACTCAATGAGTTCCTTTTTTTCTAAACGTTGAAAAACGGCATACAAGGTTGCTTCTTTAATTTGAAAACGATTTTCGGTACGTGAACTAATTTCTCTCGAGATTTCATACCCATATCTGTCTTTTTCTAAAATTAAGCGAAGAATCATGGAATCTAAATGTCCACGAATGATATCGCTTCTAATCATTATTACACATCCTTTACGACATTGCTCTATCTGATAGAGTAATCTTATCGTAAATTACTCTATCTGTCAAAGTAATTTTTGAAAATATATGGAAAACTTACGCCTATTTTTGGTAAACTCTGTTGCTTTGACTAAGTAGTGCTCGGTAGAAATCGAAAGTCTTGCAGGACCTTCTAGGATCAGAAACGGTAAATTAGAAAAAAACTGCAGCTTCATTGTTAGACGTTTCCTAACAACGAAGCTGCAGTACGATTTAAATAAGCTCCTTTTTTCGTTTATATAACATGGCGTTTAATTCTCCACCAAAAATAAGGATCATTCCCGATAAATAAAACCAAATCATCAAAACGATGATTCCACCGATACTTCCATATGTCGCACTGTAATTTGCAATGTTTCCAACATAATAGGAAAATGCCAATGATACGAGAATCCACCCAATTGTTGCAGCAAATGCCCCTGGAATTCCATCCTTTATATGAAGGCGCTTATTAGGTGCAAAGAAATAAAGTGCTGTAAAAACGATGAACAGGATGATCGCACTTAAAAACCAGCGAAGCGTATTCCAAAGCGTTAAAAACTCAGTTGATAAGCCGAAATGCGAAGAAATCAATAAGCCGATTTCTCTGCCGAATACCGGTAATAATAAGGCTAGTACAATGATAAATACCATTGCGATTGTTAAAAAAATCGCCATTAGTCTTGAGGCAAAGAACGATCTTGTTTCTTCAACACCATATGCCCTATTAAATGCTCGAACGATTGAATTGATTCCATTCGATGCAGACCAAAGTGTTGCAATTACCCCGAACGATAATAAACCGCCATTTTTTTGCTCAATAATTTGATTTAATGATTCCTCTATAATTGCAACAGATTCACCAGGGGCAAATTCACTTATCGTCCCAAGCACATCCTCCTGTGTTAACGGTAAGTATGCAATTAATGTGATAAGGAAAAGTAAAAATGGAAACAGGGACAATAGGAAAAAATATGCGAGCTGTGCAGATAACCCCGCCACCTCATCATGTAAAAATCGTTTTAATAGCTCCTTAAAAAATGACAAGATATCCACCTCTCGATTATTGTCGGTTATGGAATAAATTTGTCCTTTGTTTCTTGTAGCATATGTACAACATGTGGAGAAGATTCCTTCAACTCTTGAACCTTTTCATTAATAAACGTGATATCGTCTGATACCTCTTGCACCGTCTGACGTACATTATCAATTTTTTGCTTTACTTCAGATGTTAATTTTGAAGGCTGTTTTGCATACTCTTTTACTTTTAAACCAAGCGTTTTGCCTGATTGGATTACTCCTTGGCGAGTGTTTTTATCAAATAAAGAAACAGCAGCACCAACGAGAGCTCCGATAACAATCCCTTTAACCAATTTATTGTCTTTTCCCATTTCACATTCCTCCTTACTTGATTAAAGCCTTATAGACCTTTATATACCCCAAGAGAAGCACTATGTAAAATTGACGTTTTTATTTTAATAAGTCTTGCTTTATTTCCTTTAATAGGTTTTCACAGCCTTTTGTAACAAGGTCATACACTTCTGTAAAATTCCCCGTATAATATGGGTCAGGTACATCTTCTACATCAGACTCTTTCACATAATCAAGCAGTCGTTTTATTTTCCCTGATTGAGCATTTCCTGCCAGACGTTTAATATTCCCGATATTTTCTGCATCCATCCCAATGATATAGTCGAAATTATTTAGGTCTTCCTTGGTAATTTGTCTAGCTTTTAATCCGTCATATGAGATGTTATGTTTTGATAAAATCGTTCGTGTTCCTTCATGTGGCGGTTTTCCTGTATGCCAATTTCCTGTGCCCGCGGAATCAACCGTAATTTTCCCCTCTAAGCCTTCCTTAGCAATTAAATCCCTCATGATAGCTTCTGCCATCGGTGAACGGCAAATATTCCCTAAGCATACAAATAATATTTTTTTCATCTTAAATCCTCCTATTATCTCTACTCCTATAATAAAAGTTCTTTTCCCTTCTGACAATTATTGAAAATCCATCAATTTAAAGACATGTACGATACTAGTTTAGAATATTCTTTCTTAAGTGACTTTTAGGTACAATCTCCAATTATCACTTTACATCCTTACATGAATAAGCCCTTTCCTAAGTCACAAACAAATATAAGGGGGATGTTATGGAAAGTTTCGAAAAATTCATTGGCGATGTCAGTAGTTTTGTCTGGGGACCACCGTTACTCATTTTAATTGTCGGTACAGGGTTATATTTGACGCTTCGTTTAG
The DNA here is from genome assembly GCF_902829255.1 of Metabacillus niabensis. Classification (GTDB taxonomy): domain Bacteria; phylum Bacillota; class Bacilli; order Bacillales; family Bacillaceae; genus Metabacillus; species Metabacillus niabensis. The sequence goes on from NZ_CADEPK010000030.1 coordinate 23,821, forward strand.
GATTTCTTCAATTTCGCATGCTGCCTTATTCGTTAAAGCTAGCCTTCACAAAAAAGCAGGATTCAAAATCTGAAGGAGATATTTCACACTTTCAAGCGCTTATGACGGCGTTAGCCGCTACTGTTGGTACTGGAAATATTGTTGGGGTAGCGACCGCGGTCATTTTAGGAGGACCAGGGGCTGTTTTCTGGATGTGGATAACTGCTCTCGTTGGAATGGCGACTAAATATTCGGAGGCGATCCTTGCCGTAAAATACCGTGTAAAAGATAAAAACGGAGAAATGTCCGGCGGTCCGATGTATTATTTAGAGCGTGGTTTGAAGCAAAAATGGTTAGGCGTTTTATTTGCTATTTTCGGGGCAATTGCTGCCTTTGGAATCGGGAACATGGTTCAATCGAATTCTGTTTCAGGTGTGCTTAAGTCAACCTTTTCAGTGCCGACATATGTCACAGGCATTGTGATTACTATATTTACAGCCCTCGTCATTTTAGGTGGCATTAAATCAATAGGAAGAGTTACAGCTTATTTCGTTCCGATTATGGCCTTATTTTACCTCATTGCTGGCTTAATTGTTCTTATTATGAATGCAAGCCTTGTTCCAGAGGCAATCTCATTAATCTTTACAGACGCCTTTACTGGTGAAGCTGTTGCCGGAGGGGCACTTGGAGCTGTCATTCGTTGGGGAGTAGCTAGAGGAGTCTTCTCGAATGAAGCAGGTCTTGGCTCTGCACCGATTGCAGCTGCTGCAGCTAAATCAGATTATCCTGGCCGTCAAGCACTCGTTTCAATGACTCAGGTTTTTATTGATACAATTATCATTTGCTCGATTACAGGTATCACTGTTGTTATGGGCGATCTTTATTCAAGTGGTGCAGAAGGAAATGCCCTAACATCAATGACGTTTGAACATTTCCTTGGTCCAATCGGCTCCTATGTTGTAGCGATCGGTATGCTGCTCTTTGCATATTCAACAATTCTTGGCTGGTCATACTACGGAGAAAAATGCATTTCCTATCTTTTCAATGAATCTGCGATTAAATATTATCGATATGCCTTTGTTATCGCAGTATTTATCGGTTCAGTTACAACACTTGATATCGTATGGGGAATTGCCGATGTGATGAATGGACTAATGGCCATCCCTAACCTCATTGGTCTCCTCGGTTTATCCGGTGTCGTTGTTGCCGAAACAAAGAGATTTTTAGATGTTGCCAAAGCGGAAAAAGCGCAGGAAAAAAATCAAGCAAGCTCATAACTTGTCGAGGTTTTTGAATGTTTATTTCAAAATCATGTTACAATATCTATAATATGACCTGAACTGAGAAAGGAAGGGAAAAATGAATTTAACTGAAAAGTCTGTTGAAAATGTTGAATATATGATAGAGCAAATTAAAGAAAAATTACGTGTACTAAATTTTGGGGCAATTAAACCGTCCCATTTTAATGAAGAAATGTACGAAGAGCTTAAAGAAATTTACGAGCTTGTTATGAAAAAGAAAACATTTAGCCCAAATGAAATGCAAGCAATTGCTGAAGAATTAGGAAATTTACGAAAAGGCTAATTGTTCGATTCTGACCTCCCTCTTATCATCATATGTTTTTGATAAGAAGGAGGTTTTTTCTATGATAAAAATGTGGCTGTTTATCCTCTGTTTAATTGGATTGCTGTTCATTTCCATTCTACTCGTCCTTATGCTCCTAAAAATTGCCTTAAAAACAGAAGATACCTCACGAATTGACCCGATACCAAATGACGATGATTATGAGAAACATTGAAACAGACTACTTATGGGGGAAAGCATCCCCCCTTTTTTAAGTTCCTAGCGTCTTAGGTATTGCAGAGACTCGCACTTTTTTCCATATAACGTTCTGCACCAAAAAAGGATTTTCCCACTTTTTACTGAATACATAATGGAATAACATATAAAAGAAATGAGATGAATTAGATGGAAGTAATCATTAGACAAGCTACTAAAGAGGATGAGGCATTTCTTTGGGAAATGTTATATGAGGCTATTTATGTTCCTGACGGTGAAGATAAATTCGATAAATCATTATTGAAAACCTCTAAGCTGGCAAACTATGTTGAAAATTGGGGCAGAGACGGAGATTACGGTCTTATAGCTCTAAATGAACAAAATCAAAAAATAGGTGCTGTTTGGATTCGATTGTTTAATGAATTAACTAGAACCTATGGATATGTTGATGAACAAACGCCAATTTTAAGCATGGCCCTGCTACCAGAATACCGTGGCATTGGCATTGGAACAAAGCTTATGAAGGAAATCATCGCACTTGCAAAAGAAAAACAATTTCCGGCCATTTCATTGAGTGTTGCTCCAGAAAATTCAGCCCTATCCTTATATGAGAAATTTGGCTTTATAAAAATCGGTATCGATGGCACATCTTGGGACATGATTGCAAAACTAGAGCCTAAGTAGTCTGTGCTCCTTTCCTACTTAGGCAATACTTTCAATAAGACTTCATTTTTTCACTGCTAACGAATTGATCAATCATCTGAATAAACTCAATAACCTTCTTTTCATATCCAGCTGGATCAGTATTAAACGCCTCTGCGTGACCAGCCTTTGGAACGAGATATAGCTTTTTCGTTCCAGCCTTTCTTCTAAACATCTCTAATGTCATATCCAACGGGATAAACGTATCCTCTTTCCCGTGTATAAATAGTATCGGCGTCTTCGTTTTCTCTAAGCCTTTAATCGGAGAAATATCTGGAAAGCTCCAGCCATGCTTTAGCTTCACAATGAAATTGACAAAATCGATTAATGGATAGATTCCTAGCTTGAAATCCATTTTTAATCTTATTCTTAAAAGGGATTGAAAGTCGCTAAAGGAACAATCAGCAATACAAAATTTCACTCGCCGATCCCGTTTGCTTAGTTCCAAAGCAGATGCAGCCCCTAACGATTCCCCAAGCAAGCCGATAAAGGTATTGCCTCCAAACCGTTTTTCCAGATAGTCAATCCATGCCTTTAAATCATCCTTTTCATAGAAACCGTATGATGTATACTTCCCCCCACTTAACCCATGGTATCTATGATCACATAATAGAACATGAAATCCTCGTTTTTGAAACATTTTTACATATTTAAAGCTCCCAAATAATGACCATGTGATACCATGCGCAATAATGACAACCTTTTTTCCATTCTCTACAGGAAAAAACATTCCATGTAATTTATATCCGTAATAGGATGGAATAAATAGTTCTTCCTTTTTTATCGAGTTGAAAGTACGTTCGTCAATTTCACCTCTTTGAATGCCAATTTTGAATGTTTTCTCATATGATACCCTTCTTGGTGAAAGGAGAAGCCAGCTTGCAATAAAGGCAAAAACCACGCAAGCACTAATACAAGTCATAATCGAATAAAGCAGCCATTGTGGAATCACTCTCTCACCCCTCCTAGGCTTTTTTATATCGTATTACGAACTCCCCTTCGTTGTGAAAAATTTTTTCATAGTAGGATTGAAAAAGAGGGTGGCTCAAAACTAAAGATCAAGACCCCTCAAACACACTATATAAACTAATGATGAGACTAGTTTATATCAGTGTTTGTTGGAGGAGTAAGACCGTTTTGAGTCACCCTCAACGATTTATTTCGTAAGCTTTTCGTTGATTTTTTCCTTATAAAAAGCAGAGGCAGGTGCATCAAGTATCTTTCTCTTATTCAACAATTGCTCTAAGCGTAGCTCCTTCTCATGCTTTTTCTTTTTAAGCTTCACCCTTTCTTCTAGGTTATCACATGTTGCGAGTAAATCATCTAAAGACAATAGCTCTTCTTTGATTTTATCGACATCCTCAAGCATGTTTGCATTTTTCATAACTTTATAAGCGATCCGTAAATCCTCTGGGATATGTGATAAATCCTCCAGTTTCAAAGGCTTACCCTTTCCTGGCAAATCATCAAATTCCCCTTCCGCGATTGCCCGTTTAATTTTGTCTTCGGCTATAATTGAAAAAATATCCATATATAGTCACTCCCTCATGACAATTTATTATATTCAAAAATCAATTCTCTAAGTTATCCTATTGTATTTCGATTTTCGAAAGAGTATGATGGGACATTATATACTTGATTGAAGGTGCTGCGATGAGAATACGAGATTGGGATTTAAACCTTAAAATTCGTTTATTTGGTGAAGCGCTAATGAACATTACCTATTGGATGTTCTTTCCGTTTCTAACGATTTATTTTGCCAATGCATTTGGTAAAGAGCTTGCTGGATTACTATTGATTATTTCCCAATTATTTTCTGTTCTTGCAAATTTAATGGGAGGGCATTTCGCTGACAAATATGGTCGCAAAACAATGATGGTTCTTTCCTCATTTGGCCAAGGACTTTCCTTTATTTTATTTGCTTCTACGAATTCACCATGGCTAGATATGCCATTATTAGGATTCGTCTTCTTTTCTTTAGCAGGTGTTTTCGGAGCATTTTATTGGCCAGCATCCCAAGCAATGGTTACAGATGTAGTCGATGAAAAACATCGAAGTGGCGTGTTTGCTATATTCTATACATCTATTAATATAGCTGTTGTTATCGGACCTATTTTAGGAGCGATTTTCTATGTTCGTTATCCATTTGAGGTTCTCTGTATATCCGGAATCATTTGTTTACTGCTTTCCTATTTATTAAAAAGAAACACAAGAGAGACAGCTCCAGTGTATCAAACAGAGCAGGAAAATTCATCTGGAAAATGGTATGGCATGATTATTCAACAAATCAAGGATTACAAGATTATTTTTAACGATCGGGCATTTTTATTGTATATCATTGCAGGTGTATTAGTGGCTCTTACCTTTATGCAATTGGATATGCTTTTACCAGTTTATATAACTGAAATGGTTCAAAAACAAAATATGTTCCATTTCGGTGATTGGTCGCTAACATTGTCTGGGGAGCAGCTATTTGGTGTAGTTCTTTCAGAAAACGGTCTTTTAGTTGCCTTATTTACAATTATCGTGACGAAGTGGATGAATACATATAAGGAGAAAAATGTCTTCGTTGTATCATCAATCATCTATGGGATTGCGATCGCTACATTTGGTCTTTCAACATCCGTATGGGTTATGATCCTCGCGATGGGCTTGTTTACATTTGCCGAGCTTATGACAGCAGGGATTCAACAAACCTTCGTTTCAAAAATCTCTCCTGAGCATATGAGAGGACAATATTTTGCAGCAGCTAGTTTGAGAAACACGATCGGTCGAACAATCGCACCAGTTGCAATCCCGATGTCGTTATGGTTTGGCTATTTGCCGACTTTTGTTATGATAGGAATTCTAGCTCTTATTAGCGGCTATTTATATTATGTAATGTTTCAAATGGCTGAGCAAAAGCTGAATAACTATGTGAAAGCTAGTTAACTGGTTTCAAGGCAAAAAAACGAGGTTGGGACAAAAGATTTTCAACATAAAAAAATCCGAACTATAATTTGGAATTCTGCTTTAAACTTCGTGTCCTTTTTGTAAGTAGCAATACTTGTATACATTGTTGCTTTTTACTAGTAGTCGTTCTGGTTGATTTCCTCGTGCAGTACTCGCTTTCCGCGGGGTGGGTGGTGAGCCTCCTCGGTGTAAACCTGCTTAGGTCTCACCTCTCCCACGCATCCCGCAGGAGTCTCGCACTCACGCTCCAATCAACCTTAATAAAGTTTGCACAAAAAACCGACCTCTTCGTAAAGAGTCTTTTCTTTATAGTTTTTTGAAATAAGCAATGTTCGGTTTTCAAAGAAATATATTCGTTATGTCCCAGCCTCGTTTTGTATTCTTTAAAGATGATCGTACTAAATTCCAACCACGTTCTATTCTAATTTCATCTTCTTTTATCACCTTAAGAAATCTACCTTTTGTTCTATCTACTCATTCTGCTCCTCATCATGTTCAAACATATACTTAAGAATTGATAGTTTATTCGTCCAAAACTGTTCGTAATAGGAGAGCCACTGCTTTACTTCTGTTAACGGTTCAGGATGTAATTGATAGATCTTTTCTCTCCCTTTTCTTTCCCCGCGAACAAGCTCCGCCTCCGATAAAATCGTTAGATGCTTGACAATAGCTGTTCGACTCATTGGAAAGTGAGACGATATTTTCGAAATAGGTAATTCCTGTTCCGATAGTAATTGGAGAATTTTACGCCTTGTCGGGTCAGCGATCGCTTGAAAAACGTCATGTTTTTCTGCTGCTTGAGACATTTATCCTTCAACTGCCTTTTTCAGATTTTCATTTACAATGCCAACCCAGCCTTTGCTCATACGATCACGTATAACAGAGCTTTTTTCATTTGCTTTCGAAATTTTACTATCTGCTTCCTTCCAGCCACCGTGGATAAGGGTAAATTCCGTTTTATCTCCTAAATCTTTCAAAATAAATGTAACGATCCAACCGTCTGTATCCCATGCAAAAGAAAGTCGATTTGGTTCATCAATTTCTAACACTTTACAAGGTGATGGGCCAAACGGTGATTGAATATGGAATTCATGCCCTTCCTTTGCCTCAAAATCATTTGGCATAAACCAAGCAGCAATTCCTTCTGCTGTCGATACCTTTTCCCATACTTTTTGAATGGATGCATTTAATATAATGGTTTGTGTAATATCCTGTAATTGTTCATTTGAATTCATATGTCTGTTGTTCCTTTCATTCTTAAAATATAACCAAATGGTGTTATATTACATATCATATAACACCATTTGGTTTCATGTCAATGAACAAATTTCGTTTAGTTAAGATTTACCATCATTTCACTATGTACATGACCTTCTTTTTGACAACATAAAGACCAAATCAAATACGATTTGGTCAGCCACTCCATTATTTTAGAGAATTAAGTATTTAAATCGTTTAAACCAGGACTATGTTCATTAGGCATTTCTGGCATTACCGGTACTGGATAACCTTTTGGTGGCGGAACAACTTGTAATGTTCCATCATTCCTACTTGGAGATTCTCCTTGGAAAATTTGTCCGATGAGAGTATCATCTAATCTAAAGTTAAATTGCGCGTTATGGAAGCCCATTTCTACATATTTTCGACATTCAGGATACTTGTTAATATCATAGTTCGGAACAGGGAAAATTTTAGCCCAATCTACCCCTAATGTTTCCAACGCTTTCGCAAATGCATTTTGATGTGCATTGTCACGAACAATTAAAAATGCTAATGTTTCTCTAAACGTTTTATTTGAACTCATTTCATAAATTCTTGATTTTTGTAATACACCAGTCGATTCTAAAACAAGGTTATCTAATAAATCACTAATTAAGTTTCCATGGCTATAAACATAGTTTCCGCTCCATGGGTTCCCTGCAGCATCTACCGGAAGCGAGCTTTGTGCTCCCATAATAAAATGATGTGGATTCGCATGCTTGATTGCATCCTCAAGCGGTGCTCTAGTGCTTCCCTCTGCACCAACCGCATCTTCTCCTGCTCCATTTAAAAGCTGGTTAATCGTCGTTTGCACCAATTCAACATGGCTGATTTCCTCTAAGAAAACACCTCTAATTAAATCACGATATTGCTTTTGATTCCCGCGAAAGTTTGCGCTCTGGAAGAAGAATTGCATCATCGTTCTCATTTCTCCAAATCTTCCACCTAATGTTTCTTGAAGGACCTTTGCAGCTTCTGGATCAGGCTTGTCAGGAACAATCATATTGATTAAATCTTCTCTATAAAAATACAATTCATACCCTCCTAATGGATTCTCGATTCAAATTTCCCTTTTATCGTTTCCATACATATATTTTTTATCCACATCTCATGAACGAAAAAATGAGTATGCATAAAATAGGAGGGATGTTGTTCACCTTTTATACAACTTCTTTTATCGGAATAAATAAATCCACTTTCCCCTTGCCTTCGGGATCGTCGGCAGGGTTATTTTGATTGAATTCAAGGTTGTTTCTCGAATAATCAGCCTCATACTCACTATTAGTAGGCAGCCAAACTTCAAATACATATTGATAAGCAAACACTAATTTTTCGACCTGATCATAGAAGGGATACATCACATAAAGTCCACCATCTAGCTGTCTGAATTCGACCTCATTATGGCTTTCCTTTGCAAATCCTTCAGGGATTGTGACACATGCATCATGCCGACATTGATGCCCTTCAATAATATTCGGGTCATCTAAGGAGATCCCGATAAAATGCTGGTTAGGTGGAACTAAATCATTACGTATCGCCCAGTCTAATAATTTCCCCCAATGATCCTGTGGCTCAAAATAACTTCCAACTCTTCTAATATAGGCAATCTCATATTTCGGTAATTCTCTAATTTCAACAGTCATGATTCTATCCCCTTCCCTAATATGGAAATCTTTCACTTAATTAATTCTCCTCTATTCGATATTTTCCTTTAATGAAAATGAATCGGATTATTCTAATAGGTAATATTAAAGTTAAACTACAAGAAATAAGGAAAGTGGAGGGACTAAAATGGCAAGAAAGAAAGATAAATTCTTTACTCACTTAACAGGGATATCAGCCAATTTAAAGGAAAGTGCAAATTACTTTGCCGACTATAAATTGAAGAATGCGAATGACCTTAAAATCTTTTCTGAAAAAATGAAGGAATTTGAATCAAAGGGAGATACGTTAGTACATGAGGTGACAAAGGATCTACATAACGCTTTTATTACATCTATTGAACGAGAAGATATTCTGACGTTAACAATGAATTTAGATGATATTTTAGACGGTATCGAACATACAGCTTCATTATTTGAAATGTATTCTGTCTTGGAAGTTGATGAATATATGAATAAGTTTGTCGAAGCAATTAAGAAATGTGTAGATGAAATTGATAAGGCGATCGAGCTCCTTTCTGCAAAAAAATTGCTTGCTATAAGAGAACATGCGATTAAGGTTAGAGAGTTAGAATCAAAATGTGACGAATTGCTACGCAGTTCCATTAAACATTTATTTGAGGTAGAAAAGGATCCAATCAAAATCATTCAATATAAAGAAATTTATGAGGATTTAGAGGAAATAGCAGACTTTTGCCAAACAGTCGCTAATACGTTTGAATCAATTATTATGAAAAACGCATAGCGCTCCCACATACTACGACACAATCTAACTGTTAGTGGAGGTTCAAATGACAATTATTGTTATCATCCTTATACTTGCATTAATCTTTGAGTTCATTAATGGGTTTCATGATACAGCAAACGCGATTGCGATGTCTGTATCAACAAGAGCATTATCCCCTCGATTTGCGGTTATTTATGCTGGGGTCTTAAATTTCATCGGTGCTTTAGTATCACAAGCAGTTGCCAAATCAATCGGGGGAAAAATCGCTGATCCCTTTCAAATTGAAAACGGCTTATACATTGTGATCGCAGCGTTAATTGCAGCAATTTTTTGGAATCTTTTCACATGGTATTATGGGATTCCATCTTCATCCTCTCATACATTAATTGGTTCTGTCGCTGGAGCTGTTATTTTCGGCTCTGGGCTTAACTCAATTAATTGGCAAGGATTTACCGATATTATTCAAGCGCTCATTATTTCGCCATTTTTAGCCTTTGGCGTTGGTTTTGTTCTGATGAAAATATTAGCCCTTTTATTAAAAAATTTAAACCCTCATCGCGCAACACGTGGCTTACGCGGCTTTCAAATTGTTGCTTCAGGTTTAGCTGCCTATTCTCATGGCGGAAATGACGGGCAAAAAACGATGGGGATTATTGTTTTTGCTTTAGTTGCCGGTGGGTTCCAATCGACATTAGATGTACCATTTTGGGTTCAGGTTACGTGTGCTGCGACTATCGGGCTTGGAACAATGATTGGTGGGATGCGGATTATCAAAACAGTTGCAAAGAAAATCTTCAAGGTGCAGCCAATAAATGGATTTGCAGCTGATTTATCATCATTCGCAGTCTTACAAGGTGCGACGATGCTTGGCTTACCTGTATCGACGACACATGTGTCATCCTCTTCAATCTTAGGTGTTGGTTCAGCTAAGCGTTTCCGTGGTGTAAATTGGGGGGTCGCAATAAGAATTGTGACAACATGGGTCATTACCCTTCCAATATCAGCGTTAATCGCAGGGCTCATTATAACAATTATCAATTTTTTCTTATAGAACAAATAAAGTGTGGGACTGTCTGAAAGTGTCTCTTCCAACAAACAAAAAGGGGCTCGCCTCATTTTTTTAGGCAGCCCCTTCTATATGTTTTTTATCCTTGTTCGATTTCTTCAACGAGTAATGATAGCTCTTCCCAACGTTCCATCGTCTCTTCTAACTTTTTGTCAACCTCTTCTTGCTCCTTATACAGCTCTTGTACCTTTCCGAAATCACTTCCGGCATCAGCAATTTCCTGTTCAAGTTGTTCCTTCCTCTGCTCAAGTCCTGCAATCACATCTTCAATTTGCTCCCATTCCTGCTGCTCCTTGTAGCTTAACCGTTTCTTCTTCTCCTTTTTATGAGAAGGCTTTTCTTTAGGAGTTTCCTTTTCCTGCATCATTTCCTTAAGCCTTGCATCCTCCATATAATCCGTGTAGCTGCCTTGGAAACGGCGAATTTGTCCGTTTTGTTCAAACACGATTAAATGTTCGACAACGCGATCCAAGAAATATCTATCATGGGAAACAGTTAATACAACACCTGGAAATTGATCAAGATAATCCTCTAACACACTTAATGTTTGTGTATCAAGATCATTTGTCGGTTCATCAAGGAAAAGTACATTCGGTTCCTCCATTAACACCTTTAACAAATAAAGACGTCTTCTTTCTCCTCCAGACAATTTACGAATATATGTCCATTGAGCTGAGCGTGGGAATAGGAATCGTTCTAGCATTTGCTCAGCTGTTATAATCTGCCCGTCAAGCGTATGAACAATTTCAGCTGTTTCCTTAATATATTCCACAACGCGAAGATTCTCATCCATCTCCTCATGCTCTTGCGTATAAAAGCCAATTTTGACTGTTTCACCGACTTCAATCGTTCCTTGATCAGCAGGAATTCTCCCCGCAATAATATTTAATAGCGTTGATTTTCCGCTGCCATTCGGTCCAATGATCCCTAAACGTTCACCAGGTGTTACTAAATAGCTAAAGTCTGAAATTAATGTCTTTCCATCATACGATTTTGAAATATGCTCAAGCTCAATAACCTTTTTCCCTAGGCGCGTTGAGCCAATTGCAAAATCTAAATCCTTTTTAGCTGCAGGTCCCTTCTGTTCCTTAAGCTCTTCAAATCGGTCAATTCGCGCCTTCTGTTTTGTCGAACGCGCCTTTGCTCCACGTCTAATCCACGCAAGCTCTCGTCTTAATAGATTTTGTCTCTTTGTTTCAGCTTGCTCCGCATTCGTTTCGCGCTCTGCCTTTTTCTCTAAGAAAACCTCATAGTTCCCCGAATATGTGTAAAGCTTTCCTTGATCAAGCTCAAATATTTGATTTGTTACACGATTTAAGAAATAACGATCATGTGTAATCAAAAGGATTGAACCTCTATACCCAGCAAGAAACCCTTCAAGCCACTCAATCGTTTCATTATCTAAATGGTTTGTTGGCTCATCTAAAATTAATAAATCAGCTGGTTGAATAAGCGCCTTTGCAATTGCAACCCGTTTTTTTTGCCCACCTGATAAATGCGTTACTTGCTTAGAAAAATCAGTAATCCCTAGCTTTGTTAACACCGTTTTTGCTACCGTGTTCGCTTCCCACGCATCTTGCTCATCCATCTTTTGCTGCATTTGCATCAAATACTTTAGCTTTGCTTCATTTTCTGGATCTAACTCTAGCTCTGATAAGGCAAGCTCATACTCTCGCATTACCTTCATGATTTCGGCATCACCATAATAAATTTGCTCAAGAACTGTTAGTCCTTCCGTTAATTCCGGGTCCTGTGGTAAATACTCAACTCTCATCGAATTTGCATGGGTAATTTCCCCCTCATCCGCTGATTCAATCCGAGCGATTACCTTCAACAAAGTCGATTTCCCTGTTCCGTTAACCCCGATTAGGCCAATTCGTTGCTTTTCTTCAATCGTAAACGAAATATGATCGAACAAAACCTTGTCCCCATATGTTTTATATAAATTTTCAACTTGTAATATGCTCATTTTTTATCCAATCCTTCATTACAGTATGTTCCTATTGTAAAGCAAAATAGGGATCAAATGCTACGATAAGCGATTTACAAATATATCAAGTCATCTATTACAGTTTTTATAAATACAACCAAAGGCATGTTTTAAAGCATTTCCCCAAAATAATTGTATAAAAACAGTTAGAATCTTGTTGATTTTTCCATTTTCCCCATATACAATTTAACTGTACTAATAATATTAATACAGTTAATACAAAGGGGGTTACTCATGTTTCAATTAGATGTGAGGAGCAGAAAACCCATATATGAACAATTAGTAGACAAAATTAAAGAATTAATTATTAATCAAATTTTAAAGCCTGATGAACAATTACCATCAGTTCGAGTGCTCTCAAGTCAATTAACCGTTAACCCTAATACAATTCAACGCGCTTATCGCGAGCTAGAACAACAAGGCTATATTTATTCGATTAAAGGAAAAGGCAATTTTGTTTCAAAAATTAACATTGTATCAAATGAACAAAAATTAACAGAGCTAAAAATAGATATCCAAAAACTAATTGCAGAAGCCATTTACCTTGGACTAACAAAAGAAGACCTATATGAAATCTATGAAAAGGCACACCCGAATAAGAAAAGCGGAAGTGCCTCGTTCAGCCCCGACAAGCATAAGACGCAAATGAAATAAAGGTGTTCTTTACCCGAGGAGCAAAAATCAAAAAAATGGTAAATCCATCATTTAACATTTAAAACAAAAGGGGATAAACATATGATCGAAGTTCATTCCGTTAGTAAAAGTTATCAACAACACCATGCTGTTAACGACCTTTCATTAACAGTGAAAAAGGGCTCTATCTATGGATTACTCGGTTCAAATGGGGCTGGGAAAACTTCTTTACTAAAAATAATTGCTGGGATTAACCGCCAAGATTCCGGGACGATAAAAATTGAAAATCAAATCGCTTATGAAAATATCGCTGTAAAGAAACGGACGATTTTCATCCCAGATGTTCTTTACTTCTTTCCGCAAACAACGGTCAAGCAAATGGCTGCACAATATAAAGAATTTTATCCAAATTGGAATGAGCAACGCTTTGAACAATTGAAGCAAGCCTTTGCGATTGATGTCACTCGCAAGGTCAATCGCTTATCAAAAGGGATGAAGCGCCAGGTTGCTTTTTGGTTAGCACTTTCCGCTATGCCAGATTATCTCATATTAGATGAGCCAATTGATGGCCTTGATCCGGTCATGAGGAAAAAAATTAAAAACCTTTTATTTCAGGATGTAGCAGAACGTGAGATGACAGTCCTCATTTCCTCCCATAACCTTCGGGAAATTGAAGATTTATGTGATCATGTCGGAATTATGCATGAAGGGAAAATTATCGTTGAAAAGGAAATTGATGATTTAAAATCAGATACCCATAAAATTCAAATTGCCTTATCAGACCCAACACATGAAGAGCATTTGTTAAACCAATTACATATTCTCCATCAAGAAAAACGCGGCAGTGTGTTACTTTTAATCGTCAAAGGCAATGAAGACAAAATTAAAAAGGTTATTCAATCGACTGAGGTCATTCTTTTTGATTTATTACCGCTAACATTAGAAGAAATCTTTATCTATGAAATGGAGGATGTCGGCTATGAAATCGAAGAAATCCTTCTTTAATATGAGCATAATTAAACAAGACTTTAGACAAAATGGATGGATTGGCATTGCCTATTTATTATGCCTTCTTTTCGCTGTACCCTTAGAAATCCTGCAATTATCGTCACAGGAATATGTCATATTTAAGGATTATCAAAATTACTTTTTTATCAATACAGATTTACAAATCATCTTTTTATTTATAATTCCGGTTGCAGCAGGGCTACTTTTGTTTCGATATATTCAAAATGAAGCATCCGTTGATATGATCCATAGCCTGCCAATACGAAGAGAAGCCATCTTTTTTAACCACCTTATAAGTGGATTGTTATTATTGATTCTTCCTGTAATCATAACTTCGATTACAACCTTTTTTGTAACAAAATCTGTTAAGGAGTTTAATTCAATCTTAACAGGCTCTGAGCTTCTTTCATGGACAGGGATTTATTTACTTATGACCTGCTTATTATTTAGCATCACGATCACAATAGGTATGATGACTGGGATGAGTAGTGCGCAAGCGATTCTTACGTATATATTTTTGTTCCTCCCAGTTGGTTTAGTAACGTTGATCATTTATAATTTTTCCTTTTTACTATACGGCTTTTCTTCAGCTTTTATTGAGAAGAAAATTGAATATTTATCTTTATTCATTAGATATCTCAATATTAACAGTTATGATATGCCCTTTACTGCTAAGGAAATTTTGATCTATTCCTTAATTACAATAATCCTTATCTTCATCGGTCTCATGCTTTATAAGGCTCGTCATTTAGAAAGAGCAACAGATGTTATTGTCTTTCCATTGTTAAGACCTATTTTCAAATATGGAATGACTCTGTGCAGCATGCTATTAGGAGGTACTTATTTTTATAGTACGACGAACGGAGTATGGGGTTGGCTTATCTTTGGATATATTAGCGGTGCGTTCTTAGGCTATATCATCGCTGAAATGATTCTGCAAAAATCTTGGAGAATCTTTCATATCCGAGCCTTTACTGGGTTAATCGGCTTTAGTATTATCGTCATTATTATTTTAGGTGTAATAAAAACGGATTTACTAAATTTTGAAAAGAAAATTCCTAGTCTAGACGAGGTAAGTGAAGTTTATTTTGGAAATAGCTATCTATTAAACGATTTTCTTGATTATAAAGACTATGATATCTTTTCAAAATCAAAGGAGTATATTGAAGCTGTAAGAAATCTCCATCAATCGATTATTGAAGATAAAGAGTTTATTCTATCAAAACGCAATGACAGTTCTTTAAATTCACAAGACATGATAATCGCCTATCGCTTAGAAAATGGGAAGATTCTTTCTCGGGAATACAACCTCCCGTTACAGTTTCTAGAAGATGAGCTAAAGCCAATAATGGACTCTAAAGAATACAAGAAAAGTCTTCCTGAATTTTTACAATTGCAGAATGAAACTCGAAGTATAGAATTCGAATCAAATGATCCGATTGCAAAACAAATTGTCATTAATGATAAAAAAGAAATAAAAGAACTCAAACAAATACTAGAGGAAGAATTGCTTAATATGACAGTTGATGATTTCCTATCACCATCACCAGCATGGGGCTATATTACCTTAAACGGAACACAAATCTTTGAAAACTCTCCATTATCTGGTTACCCGATCGATTGGCTCAAATCATTTAATCATCTCTCCAGCTGGCTTGATAAACATGGATACTTATCAGATGCACATATTAACATAAACCATATTAAACAAGCCCAAGTAACAATGGTAGACGAAAACTTAGATGAGCTTGAAATCTATGACATTGAAGAAATTTATCCAATGGGAGAAACAGTCCATACGATTACTGACAAGGCAGTCTTAACTGAGCTACTTGAAAAGTCAATTGATTCTGTAGATTATCCGTCACAAAATAAGTACTATATTAAATTCACTTTAACAAATGGTACACATTGGTTTGTCACGATTGCTAACGATCGAGTACCAAAAGAGGTAAGCAATTTGTTTAATCAATAACACAAAGAGCTGCTCCCCCGAATCTATGAGGTGAGCAGCTCTTTTTTCGTTTATTTTTTGTTTGCTTGCTTTCCGCTTTTCTTTTGACTTTGATGTTCACTATTTCCTATTTGAAAGTCATTTCCTAGCTCAATATCATTTTTCCCTTGCTGTTTTTCAATTTGCTTATACGTCTGCTCCTTATTTTGCATTCCTTGATTTGACATACGCCTCACTCCTTAAATGGTTTTCATCCTTACTATGTACATCTTCTTCATTTCCATTCTTAAAATTTCACTGAAGCAATGCGAAAACAGCAAATCAAAAAAAGAGACTGCCTCAAAAATGTCTGTTTCCAGACTTTGAGGCAGCCTCTTTTATCTAGTTCTCTTTAATAAAAACGGCGCAGTGAAAATAACTCCAATTAAGTATAAAGCAACTGCAATGTATGCAGGCAATAAATGAATAAAAACGGTATAGTTAATAATAAAATGCGTAATAATTCCAGAAAGAAATGCAGGGATCGCTCCGATAGTAAATGTCCACCAAACCCACCCTTCTCCTTCACGAATCCCCCACAAGGCAAGCATCAATACGAGCAAACCTACACTTAGCAAGGCACTTCCAAATCCAGCGCGATCATGTGCAATGACAGGAATTAATTTTTCGTTAAATTCATTGATCGCTTCTGGAGTAAGACATAAATAAGATAGATCCGTTGGTACGAAGACATTTGATGCTCCAATAACTGAAATGACAACTCCGCCAAGAGCTAGAGAAAAACCTAATATGACAAACGCTAGCTGTCCGAATAAACTCATCCTCCAATAGCGACTATTAAAAAGGTTTGTACTTGATGGTGCTGCCATTGCATTTTTTGATTTCTTATATCCTAAAATAAAGAACGGTAATAAAATTAACCAAAACAATCCATGAAGCCAATCAAAGTAACCATACCCAATAAATAAAAGAATTCCTAGAAACCCAATAATACCTCCTATATTTACTGCCTTTCTTGCCCAATGAAGGCCATTTTGAATACCATATTTTGCAAGCTGCATATAAATAATTCCACCAGATATCATCGTTCCCGAAAGCGTCATCCTGTCATGTGCCATAAAGGATAAAATGCCAGGATTAAAACTGAAAATATCATTTCTCATCATCCCTAAAAACGATTCATCATATGGAAGGATAATTGATGTCATACTAAAAAACAATGCTATGAATCCAGCAATAGTGATAGCTAAACCGAACAACCAATACCAAATCCATCCGCAAACAAATACATGCTCCGTTTGAAATCGATTGCTATATACCTCATTGATTCGTTTCGGAAGGCCTGGTCCAGCAAATATATATTCAAAGTCTAACATGATAAGTGAGGCTCCGTTTTCTAGTAATCTAGTAGCATCTAAAGGCTCTTTAATTCCACCTGTCGTAATAATAGGAAGGTCGTCACTAAAGGATTTCCTTAATGCAACAAGCGCATCGATTAGCGAATGATGTGAACTGGTTTCCTCAAGAAGAATCCCATTTGGATTATATTGTTTCAACTCTTCAGCATTCGCTATACATTCTGCCGTACATGCAACTATTAACGGTTTACTTACACTGTCTCGTAATTGATTAAATTGATTAGCTGAAGCAAAAGCGTTGTCGTTTATAATAAAAGCATCACTATATGGCTGAAGTATTTCGCAAATTTGAGTTATTTCTTGAAAAGTTCCTTCTATCCTAATAAAAAGCGGAACCTTCTTCTTTTTAAGTGAGTTCAGCTTCTTCAAAACTGCCGATAGCTTAATTGATATGTTCGTATTTCCTTTAACCTGTTCCTGATAAACATAAAGTTCTTCCTTCTTATCTGTACCGCGGATTGAAACTGGTCCGATTTCAATAAAGCCAAAACCAAGATTTTGAAACGCTTTTAGCCCAGATAAATTAGGGTCGATTTTACCACATAATCCAACAGGAGAGGAAAACGTTATCCCGAAAAGTCGTTTTTCAAGATCTTTTGATGGTGCCATATGTCCAAGAAACTCGATAACCGCTTCACCTATCGCTGTAGAGGATATCATACTCATCCCCCGATGAATAAATTCCCGGCTAAACGAAGCTGGCAGCTTCTGAAGAATCGGCTTAAATATAGGATGATAAGACCAATCTGGCAACGTTCCCACTCCTCTCTTTCTTTTCTAATTTATATTAGCACAGTTCGCAGCAAATGGTAGCACTTGTAAATACCCTAAATATCTTTGAGACAGACAATATGACAATTCATTAAAAAACGATTTTTAGTGTACTAATTGTCTTACTTGGAAATTCGAATAGCAAGCGACTCTAAGTAAAACACATGGTTTTCTAAGCTGAAATCCGCCTCGTTTACAGACAAAACCCTTGAAGGTGTGTAATCCTCCAAGGGTTAGTTTTTAACTATTAATTTCCTTGCTTTTTATTCGCAACTTCTAATGCTCGGTTCGTTTCTTCTGCTGCTTGATCTAATGCCTCTTTCGGATCCATTCCTTGATAGAGATTTTCCATTGCCGTAACAACCTTTTGACGAGATTCAGGGAATACAGAAATTAATGCACCTTGAGTTGCTGTACTTTTCTTCGTCTCAGCAAGCTGATCAACAGTTACTTTTAATTGCGGATATTTTTCCCATTCTTCTTTAACGATATCTTGCTCATAGGCAGCAGGGTTAATTGCAAAATACCCTGATTTCACATGCCATTCAGCTTGTACCTCTGGTGTAGTTAAATATTTCATAAATTCCCATGCAGCCTTTTGCTTCTCTTCATCAATACCGCTAGACATCCAGATTGAAGCACCGCCGATAATGACACCTTCACGCTCTGAGTCATCAGGAATTGGTAAATATGATGCTCCTACTTCAAAGTCTGAGTTATCAACCATTGCTTTAATCCCAGCAGATGAATCGAGATACATCGCAATTTTTCCAGATTGAAAGGCAGCGCGCATATCATCCCAGTTTTGTCCTACATTATAATACGTTCCTTCTTTATACATTTCACTAATTAAATTGAAAACCTTTAAGCCCTTTTCGTCATTAAAGGTTGCTTTTTCCGCGTTTCCTTTTCTGCCGTTTTCATTATCTACATAATGACCGCCTTGCTCAGCAAGCATTTCTTCAAAGAACCAGCCATAATTTAAGATAGAGAAGCCGTATCTAGTCGTTTCTCCACCTTCTTTTTTCGTTAATTTTTTTGCCGCTTCTTTTAATTCACTATAAGTCATTGGAGCTTTTTCCGGATCTAATCCAGCCTCTTTAAACGCATCCTTATTGTAGATTAAAATTGGTGTTGATGAGTTGAAAGGCATCGAATATTGTTCACCATCAACTGTATAATAATTTGAAATATTCTCTTCCCATTGTGATGTATCATAGTTATCCTCATCAATAAATTTTTGCACTGGTTGAATTTTACCGCTATCAATCATATACTTTGTTCCAACCTCAAACACTTGCATAATTGTTGGCGCATCATCAGTTCCGGCAACTGAGTTAAACTTTGTTAAAGACTCTTCATATGTACCTTGGAAAATAGGCTTAACCTCAATATTATCTTGAGATTTATTAAAATCTGCAACAATATCATTTAAAAGCTTCTCAAGCTCTCCACTCATCGCATGCCAAAATACTACTTCCTGCTTCCCTGTGCTGCCAGTTTCCTCTCCATCACCTTTTACATCTGACTCAGAAGAATTCGAATTTGTACTAGTAGAGCACGCACCTAAAAGTAATAAAAATAACGCAGAAATGACGATTAACAATTTTTTCTTCACGGTAAATCCTCCTCGATTTGCATAAAATTATTTAATTGCACCTTGAGTTAACCCTTTTTGAAGACGTTTTTGCCCTAGAAACAACAAGATGAGTGTCGGAAGTATTACAACGACGACTGCTGCCATCACCACCCCCCATTCAGTAGAAATTTCTTGAGATTGCAATTGCTTTAAGCCAATTTGCACTGTACGAACACTCTCGTTATTCGTAACAAGCAATGGCCATAAATACATATTCCAAGTTGTTAAAAAGCTATAAATCCCTAACGTTATAAAACTAGTCTTCGAAACAGGCAACACGATATTCCAGAAAAATCGAAACCGACTAATCCCCGCTACCTGAGATGCTTCGAATAACTCCTTTGGGATTGTTTTAAATTGCTGCCGCATTAAAAACGTCCCAAAGGCTAGTGCAAAAAATGGTATTGTTAAGCTTGTATACTCGTTAATCCAGCCAAGCTTTTGAACTAACAAGAAGTTGGGAACCATCGTCGCTTCCCATGGAATCATCATCGTTGAAATAAACAAAAAGAAAATGAACTCTCTCCCTTTAAAGGGAATAAAGACAAACGCAAAAGCAGCTAAGCTTGAGACAATTAATTGACCAATCATCACAATTGCTGAAACGAAGAAGCTATTCCATAAATAGCGAATAAGCGGTACCTTCTCAAATGCTGTCATGTAGTTTGCGAATGTAAAGGAATCGGGAATTAAATTTCCCTTCAGCACCTCACCGCCTTGCATAAAGCTAATCATAAACGCATAAAAAATCGGAAACATCATAAACACAACGGAAATAATTAATAAGCAATATAAGATGACTTTCTTTAAAATGCTCACTGGTAATGAACCTTCCTTTCTCCTAGTTTAAATTGAAGAATCGTAATGACTAGAATACAGAAGAACAGGATGGTTGCTTGAGCACTTGCTGAGCCGACATTGTAATTAACAAAGGCATCCTTATAAATCGAGTAGACAATAACATTTGTTGATTCAATTGGGCCTCCCTTTGTCAAAATATCGATCTGTCCGAAGGTTTGGAAAGCATTAATCAATGATACCGTTATGATAAAGAAAAGCGTTGGTGATAGCATCGGAAGGGTAATCTTTCGTAATTTATACATGTAGCTCACCCCAGCGATATTAGCATTCTCGTAGAGGGTATCATCGATGTTTTGCAATCCTCCTAATAAAATGAGAAAGGCAAAACCTGTATTCATCCAAATTGTAGAAATCGAGACTGCTAGTAAAGCAAACTTCGGATCAAGCAGCCACTCTATATCTGATATGCCGAATATGCCAATGATTTTGTTTAATATTCCAATTGTCGGATTGTACATAAACATCCAAATAACGGATGAAGCTGCTACACTCATTCCCATTGTTGAAGAAAACAGCGTTCTAAAAATGCCGATTCCTCTTACCTTTTCATTTGCAATTAACGCTAAAAACAGCGCTAAAATGATACCTGCAGGAACTGTAAAAAGGACAAAAAGCAATGTCGCTTTAATACTATTTTGAAAGCTTTGGGATTGTAATAAGTACGTAAAGTTTTCAAGCCCCACAAATGAAACAGGCACCCCTTGTCCATCTGTTAAAAAGAAGCTTAAGTAAAGCGTTCTAAGCATTGGGTAGAAGAGAAAAAGACTAAACAAAATAATCGATGGCAGTAAATATAGAAGTCCTACAACAAAGTTTGGCCACTCTCTTTTCCTAGCAAAGTGTCGATCTGTTACCTTCACGTCTTGTGCAGATACGTCTGGCAAACTACTCATAGGACAGCCTCCTTAACCGCCTTGCGCTGTTCCGTTTTCGGCTGATGCCAAATACACCTTCCACTTTCCTTTTCAAATAGAAAGAGATCCTTTTCCTCAATGTACAAAGGTACCCGCTCACCGACATCAATATTCCACTGACCGTTCCATTTTGCAATCCATTGTCCTTTTCCAATTTCAAAGGTTAAAAGCGTTTCGGTGCCAAGTACCTCGACGTTCACAACATCGGCCATAAAGCTTAATTGACCATCCTTTGCGAGCTGAATATGCTCAGGGCGGACTCCTATTGTCACCTCATTTCCCTTTGAATAGGATTTGAGATTTTCACCGTTTATTGGCACTGAACGTTCATCGTCAAGAACGACTTTTCCTTCACTTAGGATGACATCTATTAGATTCATTGGTGGTGAGCCTATAAACGATGCAACAAAAGTATTTTCCGGGTGATTGTAAATCTCCAACGGCTTACCGATTTGTTGAATTTCTCCATTATGTAAAATCATCATTCTGTCTGCCATTGTCATCGCTTCCGTTTGATCATGTGTTACGTAAATCATCGTAATTCCTAATTTCCGCTGAATTTGCCGAATTTCCGAACGCATTTTGGCTCTTAGCTTCGCATCCAAATTCGACAACGGCTCATCCATTAGACAAATAGGGGCATGTGTAACAATTGCTCTCGCCAAAGCAACACGTTGTCTCTGCCCACCTGATAATTGTCTTGGCTTTCGATTTAATAGCTCGGACAACCCTAACATTTCAGCTGCTTCTAAGCACCGTTGCTGCTGCTCCTGCCTTGAGATTTTCTTCGTATGTAACCCAAAGGTAATATTTTGTTGCACACTTAAATGTGGATAAAGTGCATAATTTTGAAAAACCATTGAGAGATTTCGCGCACTTGGTGGCAATTTATTCGAAAATTGCTCTCCAATATACAATTCACCAGCCGAAACCTCCTCAAGACCTGCGATCATTCGCAGCATCGTACTCTTCCCACAACCAGAAGGACCTACTAGAACAAAAAACTCACCTGGTTCAATTGCTACATTTATATCCTTCATTACATTCGTCTTCCCATCATACGATTTGGAGACATTTTTTAGCTCAACGCGTTTCATGAAAGCTCCTCCTTTATAACAAGACTTTTTACTGAATATCCTTTTCAAGACTGCTTTATTATCTTTTCATTGAAAGCGTGGGCTGCTGCACCTTCCAAAGCCAAGGCCTCCCTGTCGATACAGCCACAGCTCCACTCTTTAATGCAGCATCGATATGGCGCTGCTCTTGAATTAGCCCACCAGTAATAATAGGTAGATTCGTTTCATCCTTTAGCTTTGCTATCATTTCGGGAATAAGTGCTGGCATGATTTCTAAAGCATGCGGCTGGATTTCAGCTACTGAATGTAGACCATTTTCCACCGCCTCTGTATCAACTAAAAAAAGCCTTTGAATCGTAATAAGCCCTTCCCTTTTCGCTAGTTGGATAAGCGAGCTTTTCGTTGTTACGATTCCTGTTGGATTAACAAATTTCGCGATAAACTTTAACCCTTCCCGGTCATAGCTAATACCAGGAATTTTTTCTATATGTAAAAAAACAAATCGATTATTCTTTTTTAGAAGCTCAACATATCGTTTAATAACACTTATATTTCCTGTTAGTAAAATCGCAGATTGTATGTTTGTTTCAAGAAACATGTCTAAGCTTTTCGGATCCTTTATAGATGCGATCAACCGATCTTCCTTCAATCGTCTCGTAAACTCCTGATAAACATTCATCCATGCTCACTCCTATTACATATTCACTTTGCAAGCTAATGCTCTGTTATTCACTTGCCAACTTCCGAAAGCGGAGGCACAAAGCGTTAATAAAGCCCTAGCTAAAAATAAAAAACCACAAAAAAACACAGGGGTAACGATCTCGTCATACTCCTAATTCTTTTGGTGGTTTCTCTTATTCACAACCTATTGCTATTCACTTGTCCTTCATTGCCTTATGTTACTTGTCGAATTTAAAGAGAATATAAAGAACATGTATAATTTTGTAAATTTATTGTTTTGATTTTGTAAAGATGCTTTTGGTAATGGCGCAAAGCATGCGATCGGTGTATATGTACATGAATTAGACAAACGATATTTAGAAGGGGTTATATCCACTCACCATATCACGGAAAAGAGTTACCCCTACATAGAATGACAAATATTTGAAACATTGAATTGAATCAACTATTATTAATGTAGTGATCAAAAATGATTCGTCCAAAATGGCATCTTTGAAAAGCTCACTTGAAATAAAAAAATGAATTAGGGAATTGATGGAGGGTACACTCATTGGCTTTTGCACTAACGACACTTATCATACTTATTATTGTAAATGCTTTTTTTGCAGCATCAGAAATGGCATTGGTTAGCCTAAATGATAACAAAGTAAAACGGATGGCTGAAGATGGAGATAAAAAGGCTAAAATGCTATATAAGCTCATATCTCAACCAAGCCAATTTTTAAGCACAATCCAAATCGGGATTACGTTAGCAGGATTTTTAGCGAGTGCGTTTGCTGCTGACTTCTTTGCTGGACCTTTAGCAGAGCTTTTATATAATTTAGGAGTTCCGTTATCCATGAATGTACTTGGCACAGCTTCAGTTGTTGTGATTACGATCCTTCTATCGTATTTCACACTTGTCTTCGGTGAGCTTGTTCCAAAGCAGCTGGCCTTACAAAAGTCTGAAACAATCTCAAATTTTGCAGTTACACCCCTTACTTGGTTATTTAAAATATGTCTGCCATTAGTTAAATTTTTGACCTTTTCAACAAATACTGTTGTTCGTTTATTCGGAGTTGATCCGAATGCAAAAAATGAAGAAGCAACAGAAGAGGAAATTCGCATGATGGTTGATGTTGGAGGTGAGCAAGGAACGATTCAAATCACAGAAAAACTTATGATCAACAACATCTTTGAGTTTAATGATAAAATCGTTTCAGACATTTTCACCCATCGAACAGACATGTCGGTTCTTTCAATTGACGCAACCTTGCAAGAAACGGTGAAATTAGTTAATTTAGAAAAATATACGAGATTCCCTGTTTATGAAGGTGATGTTGATAACATCGTCGGGATCTTACATGTAAAAGACTTATTCCAATTTATCGATCAGGACAATGATAACGAATTTGATTTAAAGAATTTAATTCGCAAGCCATACTTTGTCCTTGAAACACAAAGCATTGACGTATTATTTACCGTCATGCAAAAAAACAATGTTCATATCGCTATCGTTGTTGATGAGTATGGTGGAACAGAAGGATTAATTACAATTGAGGATGTTATCGAAGAAATTGTCGGCGAAATCTTTAGTGAGTCTGATGGTCCTGAGGATGAAGAAGTGAAGCAGCTGGCAACTAATAAATTTTCAATTTCAGGAATTACCCACCTCTACAAGCTTGAGGACATTTTACATATCGATTTTCCAACTGACGATTACGATACATTAAGTGGCTTCCTTATTGGTGAAATCGGCTATATTCCATCGAATGAGGCTCGTCCAGTCATTACATATAAAAATCTAGTATTTGAAGTAACTGAGGTATCAGAAAATCGGATTGAAAATGTTATTGTGACGATGTTAAACAAGGAACAAAATGAATTAATAGAAGAAAAGCAATAATAAGAAAGACTGTATCTCTATGTGAACTGATCATAGTCGATACAGTTTTTTTCTACACGTTCCCTTTATAGGGAATTACCATTTTCATGTTGTTAATTGTTGGATCATCTCAACTCGATTGCCAAAGGGATTCCTAAATTCAAGCCGTTCATAATTAGGTATTGGTACAGATTCTATCAACCTCACTCCATTTTCCGCTAAAACTCTTCTCCAATGTGAGAGATCATCTACTTGATAAGCGATGTGGGCTTTTGTTGCGAGCCTATCGACATTTTCCTCTGTTCCAACATGTACTTGCTCTTTTCCTACTTGCCAGCCAAAAACCTCCCCTGCCCTTTAAGGACTTCGGTTTTTCAATTTCGGGTAGTCCTAACAGATGACAATAGAAGTTCTTCCCCTCTTTTTCTCCACCTTTAGGAATTGTTATTTGCACGTGGTGTAAACCAATAATCATAGGTACTCCCCCTTAGCATTGATAAATCCTCTTGCTAACACTCTATATAAATCGTACACGAATCATAACTATAAATAAATTTGATTATTATTAACAAGATCGATAATCATTTCTTATCAACAAATTAAGGCAGGGAATAACCACCTGCCTCTATCATGCTACAGAGTAAATCTCCCCATTAAGACAGTGTGATAGTAGTTTCCGTCTGAGAGAAGCTTATCATTTTTTAATATTCCTTCTACTTCAAAGCCTTCTGATTCATATAGCTTAATCGCCTTTTTATTCGTTTCTAGAACAGCTAAATTCATTTTTTTAATATGATTGGCATCTGCCCAACGAATTGATTCCTTTAATAGATTTTTCCCAATACTAAAGCCCCAATAGCTTTTTAACACACATACACCGAATTCTACCTTGTGTGAAAGTCTTTTTAAACTGCTTCCTTCACATCGAGAAAACCCAACGATTTCTCCGTTTACTTCGGCAACTAAAAAAGAGATGATTGCTTGCTTCGCTGTCTTTTATGATCAGCTGCTTAAAGCCTTCTTCATCAATAAGTCCTTCTCCGCTTTCCCGATCGAGATATTCTGTTTCTCCATCAATCTGGACTCTTACCTCAGACAATTGTTTCGCATCGTTCATAGCAGCAGACCTTATCACATATTGTTGATCTTTAACATTAAATTCTTTATTTGAAATCTCCATATATGCCTCCATTTTGTCTTTATCCGGTAATTACGGCTTTATCGCTTTCCTTTTTTGCAGGTTCATGACAGCTGGAATGAATAAATAAATGGCATAAGCAAATGTCAACCATGCGGCAAATGCAATAACCTGTTGATAACTTAATTTCGGAAAAAGCAGCTGGTGATTTGCCAAAGAAAACGTATCTAAAGCTAAACCAAGCATAGTTCCGATGATACCAAACTTAATCGCCGCATTCTCCGATTTATCAACTAATAAATAGAGATGAGTAACAAGCCATAAAAGAAGTGCCGTTCCAATGAGTAATAAAAGCAAACTTATCAAAAACTCCTTTGTTCCAGGGGTAAATAATACACGGTCACCGAAAAATACGAAGAAAAGCGTTGCAAAAAGCCATATAAACAACCCCCAAATTGCAATTACAATATAACTTTTCATTCCGATTCCTCCTTGTTTTGTAAAGAACTAATTCCATTTACGAAATGTTCAAGCTCTGCATATGTTTTTTCAATTGGAAAATCCTTTTTCAATATAGCCTGTAGAGCAATTCCATCAACAAGTGCATTAAAGAAAATCCCCCATGTCTCAACGGAAACGCCTTTAATCGGTGATTCCGACCACAATTTTTCCAATTGCCTTGTAAGAATATCATTTTCTCTACCAATCATCTCTCCAAGCTGATGTCTAATTTTTTCATTCGTAAAGCCTGTCGATACTAATGTAATAAATAATTTATGGTAAAAGGAGTCGTACGAACAGCGACTTTTTGCTGACTCAATCGCCTCCTTTAAAACACCCTCATCAGTTTGTGATAAGCTATTCCAGGAATCCTCACAAATCTCTTGCACTAGCTCTAATATTAGCTGCTCCTTTGTACGAAAATGGTAATAAACCGTTCCTTGCGTTACTCCCGATTTTTCCGCTACAGCCCTTAATGTAAATTTCTCAATCCCACCTTCCACCAAACATTGCTTTGCACTTTGAAGAAGATCGTTTTTCGTAATAACATTTGGTTTAGCCATTTCACCACTCCTTCTTAGTTATTCAACTAACTAACTATTTATGTAAATTTTACCATGTTATCCATCCCTTATCAATTGTATGAATTCCATTTTTTATCACTTCTCTGCAATAGTTCGATATTACTTTCACCTAATACTTATAAATCACTCATCCTAAATAAATAGTTTCCCAACTATAAAGTATAACTTGATAAGTGGTAAATTATGCTTTATGATAAACTCAAAAGATTACTTACCTTTTGTAAAGTTAAGCTCTCCTTTTTTCTTTTAATCAAGGGGTAATCTTCATACCAAAGGAGATGGGAAACATGGGTGTGCAAAAAATATTTGTTAACTTACCTGTAAAAGATTTAGACAAATCAAAAGAATTTTTTTCAAAAATAGGATTTGAATTCAATCCTCAATTTACTAACGAGCTAGCAGCATGTATGGTGATTAATGATAGTATTTATGCGATGTTATTAGTAGAAAAGCGTTTTAAAGAATTTACGAAAAAAGAGATTGCAGATTCAACGAAAAGTACAGAAGTGATTATCGCATTATCTGTTGACAGTAAGGAGCAAGTAGATGAAATCGTTAACAAAGCTCTTGAAGCTGGTGGAACAGCTGCAACTGACAAACAGGACTATGGATTTATGTACCAATGGAGTTTTCAAGATATCGACGGCCATCTTTGGGAGCTTCTTTACATGGATGAAAGTGCAGTACAATAAAATTAGCCTAAAAAAACGTTTGGATTCTTTTCTTTCCAAACGTTTTTTAAATGGATTTACACTAGTGCTACTTAAATTCACCTCTAAGGAGATAAACAGTATCATACTCTTTAAGCTTATCTATATGTCTATCTACATCTTGATAAAATTCTGTAGACAACGATGACATGCCCTCAGCTCCTGGCTTTGATATACATATGCTAGAAAAGACCATCTCGTTTTTTATGCTTATTGATTGATTTGTTTCCCAAGAATATGACACACCATCAGGAGAAGCATTTGCAAGTGAATCAACAGCATTTGCGCTACTTGTTGAACGATTGCTTTCGACTCCTATATGAAACTCAAACTGATTTTGCTCGTCATCTGGTTGGGATGCTGTAAAAATAATCGTACCTTTTCCTTCAACTTCAGTCGTCATGAAGTTAATTTCTTCATTGACCAACTTTCCTAATTCGTATTTTTCTACCCAAAGCGATAATTGCTTATACTTCCGATTATCTAGTTGAAACTCAAATACAGAGGATTTATCTGATGTAATTGAAAGAATCGCCTCTTCTCTATTCGTTAAATTAGCTACAGAAATGGTATTTTCCGCCTTCGTTTCCTTTTGACTACAAGAAACGAGTGTAATAGCAATCGGAATAGCAAGTAGTAAAACGAAAATTCTTTTCATCCTTTTCTCCTTTATTTCCTTTTATCTCTCTAGTCTATTTGCCATCCACTTATGTGTCTTCACTTACTTGTCGATTCATTCATTTATTTATTTGTAAGTAAAGGCTGTTTTCATAAACTTTGTTGCCTTTAATTAGTTTCGTTATGATTGATTTCCGCTTAACAATGTTTATAACACCAATATTTTAAAAAGGGCTTAAGTTAATGATAATTAGCAGATTTAAAGAATATAAAAACCATATATTTCCTTTATAGAATAATATGAAAACAAGAAATTGTCATTACAATTTTTGCCAAAAAACAAATCCCTCCTACGAAAAACAGCATTTTGATTCATACTGTCTCTTGTAGAAGGGAT
Source organism: Metabacillus niabensis (assembly GCF_902829255.1). Classification (GTDB taxonomy): domain Bacteria; phylum Bacillota; class Bacilli; order Bacillales; family Bacillaceae; genus Metabacillus; species Metabacillus niabensis. The sequence goes on from NZ_CADEPK010000030.1 coordinate 52,704, forward strand.
GAAATCATCTCGCTTCAATTTTTATGTTGCATCTCAGAATAAAAGCCCTTTAATTGAAGTAATTCCTCATGTGTTCCTTTTTCAATAATCTTTCCTTCCTTTAAAACGAGAATTTGGTCTGCCTTTTTGATCGTATTGAGACGATGTGCAATGACAAAGGTAGTTCTTCCCTTCATTAGCCTTGCCAAAGCGTCTTGAATTCGCAGTTCAGTAATTGTATCAATGCTGCTAGTTGCTTCATCCAAAATTAAAATCGTTGGATTTGCTAGCATTGCCCTAGCGATAGCAAGCAGCTGCTTTTGTCCATGACTGATGCCATTACCATCATAGCTAATAATCGTTTTATATTGGTTCGGTAGCTTTTGAATAAAGAAGTGAGCATTTGCTAATTTAGCCGCTTCTATTACTTCTTCATCTGTTGCATCTAATCTTCCATAACGAATATTTTCCAGCACGGTGCCATGGAATAGGAATGTATCCTGTAGCACAAATGCCATCTGCTTTCGAAGTTCATCACGGTTCAACTGTCCAATAGGCAACCGATCAATGAAAATTTCTCCCTGATTTGCATCATAAAACCTTGAAATTAAATTAATTAGCGTTGTTTTCCCTGCACCTGTTGGTCCTACTAAAGCGATCGTTTCACCAGGAGAAGCATGGAAGCTAACATTTTCAATTGTTTGCTTGTCATCACCGTCATCGTAAGAAAAAGACACATTTGAAAACTCGACTTCTCCTTGTAATGACGGAACAACTCCATTAGCCTCGAATTCGTTTATTTCTTTCTCTTCATCAAGAATGTCAAAAACTCTTTCAGCCCCCGCGATTGCTGATAAAAGCGTATTAAATTGGTTTGCTAGATCGTTTAAAGGACGAGTAAATTGTCTCGCATATTCGGCAAATATAACAATGATTCCGATCGTGACCAAGCCATTTAACGCCAATAATCCCCCAATTGCAGCGACAATCGCGAAGCTTATATTGTTTAACATATTCATAACCTTTGGAATAAAGCCTGAAATTGTCTGTGCCCAAAAGCCCGAAAGTTTAAGCTGATTACTTTTCCCAACAAACTGAGAAATGACTTTTTCCTCTTGGGAATAGGCCTTTATCATCTTTTGTCCAGAAATAATCTCTTCGATATAACCATTTAATTCTCCTAAGTTTTGTTGCTGCTGCTTAAACAGCTTTCCGGTCCGCTTTGTAATCCACTTCATCCCAATGACCATTAAAGGAATAATGATCATTGTCACAAGAGTAAGCAGTGGACTAAGAATAACCATCACTGTGACAGTACCAATTAAGGTTAAAACACTTGATATAACCTGAATAAATGAGCTATTTAATGTCGAGCTGACATTTTCAATATCATTTGTTACACGACTCATTAATTCCCCATGCTGTCTTTTATCAAAGAAAGCAATCGGAAGCTGATGAAATTGTCTAAATAAATCTGATCTCATTCGATTAACGGTAAATTGTGAGACACTAATCATCCAGTAATTTTGTAAAAATAACGAAAGCGAATGAAAGGCAAAAACAACGGTTAAACTGACCAACAACAGAAATAACCCGTTTATTTCCTTCGTCACAATGAAGTGATCAATTGTATGTCCAATTAAATATGGTCCTAATAAGCCTAAGCCAGAGCTTAAGACAACCATAAGGAGAACTAAGCAAAGCAGCATTCGCTTTTCAGATAAGTAAACCCACAATCGTTTTAACGTTGATAGATTCACTTTTTTCCTGTCTTTCTTCGCTTCTATACCTGCTTGATTGTTTATTTTTAATCGCTCATATTTAAAAGGACTAGTTAGTTGCTTTAACATGTCGAACCTCCTCCATCATTTGTGATTGACAAATTTTCCCGTAAAGAGGAGATGTTTTCAGCAGCTGTTCATGTGTACCCTCTGCAATTAGAATCCCATCATCAAGAAGTAAAATTTTATCCGCCTGCTGTGCTGTGCTTACCTTTTGCGTAATAAGCAATGTTGTACATGAGTAATTCCGCAAGGCTTCTAATAATTTTCTTTCCGTCTTAACATCCAATGCACTTGTACTATCATCAAGCAGAAGCAGTTTAGGCTTTCTTACTAATGCACGGGCAACAGAAAGACGCTGCTTTTGCCCACCTGATAAATTAACACCCTTTTGACCAATTTTTGTTTCATATTGATGTGGAAGCTTTTCGATCGTTTCATGGATTTGAGCCGCCTTTGTTGCTTCAATGATTTCGGCTAATGATGCATCCTCTTTTCCCCACGAAATATTTTCCTTCACCGTTCCAGTAAATAAAATCGCCTCCTGTGGTACATAGCCAATTTGCCGACGCAGGCTTTTGCTATCCATTTCAGCAATTGCTATCCCATCAATGAAAATGTCACCATCATTTACATCATATAAACGTGGTAACAGCTGAAAGAGAGATGATTTTCCTGAGCCTGTTCCACCCATGATGGCAATCGTCGAGCCAGCAGGTGCTGTAAAGGAAATGTCTTTCAGGACAACTTCTTTTGTTCCTGGATACGTAAACGAAACATGTTCAAAGCTTACCTTTCCATCTGTTATCTTACATTTATTTTCTGCGGCTTCATATTTCTCCTCGATATGTAACACTTCAGAAATCCGGGCTGCAGACGCCCGCGAGCGTGATAAAAACATAACGATAAACGAAAACATGGATAAGGCCGACGTCACCCTTAACCCATAATTTACGAGAGCCACAACCTCACCAACCTGAATATTCCCGTTTACCACTTGGGCATGACCAAACCATAAAATAACGAGAATGGCGATATTCATGACAAATAGAAGAACTGGCATTGAGGTTTCAATGAGCCGTAAAGTTGTAATCGTCTTATCTCTTAATTCATCCGTTGCTTTTGTGAACCGTTTGATTTCATGATCACGTCTTACATATGCTTTGATCAATCTCATCCCAACTAAGTTTTCTCGTAAAACACCATTAACAAAGTCAAGCTTTGCCTGAACCTTATTAAATAATGCACTACCTTTTCTCATAATCCAAATAAGAGTCAGGATAATCATCGGAATAACGAAAACAAACACGCTTGCTAACAGAGGATTAACGATAAATGACATAATCACTGCACCAATCACAAGTAATGGCGCTCTTAACATAATTCTCAGTCCCATAAATAAGGTGTTTTGCAGCTGGGTAATATCATTAGTCATCCGCGTAATGAGGGAAGAAGTCGGAAAACGGCTTAATTGCTCAAAAGAAAATCGCTGTACCTTTTCAAAAAGTTGTTTCCGAATATCAAATCCAAAGCTTTGACTGACATGTGAAGCATAAAAGGAATTAATAATACCAGATGCAAAAGCAAGAAGGGAAATTCCAAGCATCACTCCCCCCCACAGCAAAACAACATGAAGGTCCTTATTTACGATTCCTTCATCAATTATTTTTGCCATTAGCAATGGATGAATAAGCTCAACCGCTAATTCTATTAGCATTAAACTTAGTGCAATGGCCATCGGCATTCGATATGGATGTAAAAATGAACGAATTTTCACCATCAGTTTCCTCCAAGTCTGGCATTTAGAATACTCTTAATTATCTAAAGAACGTAATGATAAGTTTTAAGCATTATTTACAAACCAAGAAAGGGTTTTCAATTTTAATGTTCTTTTAAAATATATAGTTTAGTTTACCAATAAAACAATCGTCTGCCGAGTAGAATGACTTATAAGTTCAACACTCCTCCTACTATATTATTTCATCCTCTTCCCCTTTTGTAAGTTTTATATGATATACTCTTTTCGAATCTTGATATCGGATTTCGATATTGGTTTTCGATTATGAAAGGCGGTGATAAATCGTTGGATGATAAAGTACTTAGAAAGCTATTTTTAGGATTTATCCATATTCATATTCTCCATCATGCAAAGGAACACCCGATTTATGGCCTTTGGATGCTTGAGGAATTAAAGGAGCACGGTTATAGCATTAGCGCTGGTACGCTCTATCCAATCCTTCACACGATGGAAACAGATGGACTGCTTATTCGTGAGGATAAAAATATTGATGGAAAAATAAGAAAGTATTATACAACAACAGCTAAAGGTGAGAGTGTTTTAGAAGAAGCTAGAAAGAAAGCCTATGAACTTTTTAAGGAAATAAAAGAGTAAAGGAGCTTGAAGATGAAACAAAAAACAACCTTAGCAACATTATGGGAAATCCTCCTTGTTTCAACTAGGCTTGGCTTAACCTCATTTGGTGGTCCTGTCGCACATCTTGGCTATTTTCACGAGGAATATATTCGCCGAAGAAAATGGCTCGATGAAAAGAGCTATGCTGATTTAGTAGCACTTTGTCAATTCCTCCCTGGGCCAGCAAGTAGCCAAGTTGGCATTGGGATCGGCGTTATGAAAGGAGGACTGCTTGGCGGAATCACGTCCTTTATTGGTTTTACCCTCCCATCTGTCATTGCCCTTATTTTATTTGCTATTCTGCTTCAAGGCTTACATATTAGTACTTCAGGCTTTATCCATGGATTAAAAATCGTTGCTGTTGCTGTTGTTGCTCATGCAATTATTGGAATGGCACAAAAATTAACACCTGATTTAAAAAGAAAAGCGATCGCTCTCATTGCATTGGTTGGCACGCTTTTATGGCAATCAGCCTTGACCCAGGTAGGAGTCATTCTTATTGCAGCTTTTGTAGGGTATCTATTCTATAAAAATGAACAGGTCAGCAATGAAAAAACGGTTCAATTTCCGATTTCAAAAAGGTTTGCAATCATCTGTTTAGCCCTGTTTTTTGGCATATTAATTGCACTGCCGATTATGAACGATCTTACATCGTTAAGCTGGATCGCCATGTTCGATAGCTTTTATCGTTCAGGATCATTAGTGTTTGGAGGGGGACACGTCGTCTTACCATTATTAGAAAAGGAATTTGTCCCAACTGGATGGATGTCAGAGGAAGCCTTTCTTGCCGGCTATGGTGCAGCACAAGCTGTTCCTGGTCCATTATTTACATTTGCTGCTTATCTTGGAGCTGTCATGAACGGATGGCAAGGTGGGGTCATTGCAACTATCGCCATCTTTTTACCGGCATTTTTGCTCATCCTTGGTACGCTGCCATTTTGGAATATGCTCCGCAGCAATCAAAGCATAAATGGGGCATTATTAGGTGTTAATGCTGCTGTTGTTGGGATTTTAATTGCAGCTTTTTACCAACCGATTTGGCAAAGCTCTATATTAAGTGCTCCGGACTTTGCCTTTGCTGCGATTCTCTTTAGCATGTTAGTTTATTGGAAGCTCCCCCCCTGGATCATTGTTGTCACTGGAGCTTTAGGCGGTTGCTTGATTCTTCCATACCTTTGATGATACAGTAATAATCAATAAAAATAGGGCGTTTCTTTTGAGATGCTCTATTTTTTATACCTTTAGCACAGGAAAGACATCAATCAAAAATAATAGTGGGAGGGGCGATGAAGGTGGACGTTACAATTCGGGAAATGCAAATAGAAGATATCAAACAAGTACAGCAAGTCGCGAAAACAAGTTGGCATTATACATACGAAGGCATTATTCCATATGATATTCAAAAAAGCTTTCTAAATTCAGCTTATAGTGATGAAATGATGCAAAAACGATTAAAAAATTCATTCATTTGGGTTTCAGAGGTTGGGGGAAAAATTGTTGGCTTTATTAACTTTTCCCCCGTTAAGGAGAATGGGAAAGCTGAGCTTGCTGCTGTTTATATCCTTCCTGAGCACCACGGTAAAGGGATTGGTACATCCCTATTAAAAAAGGGAATTAAAACCCTTGAAGGTATAAAAGAAATAGGAATAAATGTCGAAAAGGATAATCATATCGGAACAACGTTTTACAAAGCAAAAGGATTTAACATCGTTTCGGAATTTGATGATTATTTTGATGGACATATTCTAAAAACAGTAAGAATGGTTTTAAAAGTGGAAAACTAACTCCCCTTACGTTTTAATTTGCGTGTGATTCGTAAATTTAGCGTTAGAATATAAAAAATCAGTGGATAACTTACGAACGAATACCATAGCTTCCATCCATTATGATAAAAAAAATCACCTTGTAAAAACACCCATTCAAAGAAAACGCCAATTATTGTGCAAATCATAATATAGAGAAACTGTATTAAAGGTGATTTTCTGTAAGGATAAAAATTCAAATATAGAATATTTACGGCAGAAAAAAGCAAAATAGCGATTGGGATTGTTTGAAAGCTTACTCCTTTATCAAAATAACCATATAAGTCATACTTAATATCTAAAATAATATTGGCGAGTATTTCAAAATAAAGAGCAAAAAACGTTGTTGTATACATTTCCATTTTCGTAATATGCTTTTTTGAAAAAATAATAATTAACCAAAAAATAATTGCTGTTGTATAAGGAATGACATATGTAGCTACCATGCTGGTTCTCCAATTCTCTATTCTAACTAAAGGAGCATTTTTTCATAGACAGTATTTCAGTTTCGCGCAAATGTAATTGACAACAAATGGAATCCTCTCTTTATAGTTGCTCAATACGATTGTTTTTATTCTTTTTGTCAAAAATCATTTATCCAAAATAAAGTGAAGAATATTTTTTCACATAAAACAAGCGAACCTTCACGCTGAAGATTCGCTTGTTTCCTAGTTTCTTTTAATAAAAAACGGACCTATTTCACTTTCATGTGTACATATAAATGACCAACCGTTATCCCAATCCAAAACGTACATATCACTATAGTTCATATGAGCTTCAACATAAGGAAGGTCAGTCACTTTAAGAGACCCGGCATGTTCAAAAAGGTATGCTTCGTCAACAAATTGATAAAACACCATGAATTTATGCTTTGCCTGTTTGTGAAAAGCTTCTATTGCTGCTTCCTTCTCCAAACACTCTACTCTTTCCCAACTACACAAATGCCATAGAAAATAATCCATCCCAATTTCCTTTTGTTCCTCATATGTAAGATGACCTGCACATATTTCACGCCACCGTTCTCGTAAATATCTTCCCCACTTCGGTATTTCTAAACTACTAAAGCTTTTATTTCGCACTTTTTTCATTCCCAACAATTAATGGAAGCTTTATTTTTATTAATAATTCATCATGAAAATAATTGTAGCTTAAACGTCCATGGTGTGATTCCACCAGTTTTGAAATAATATATGTCCCAAGTCCTTGATGGTTCTCACCTTTTGTACTTATTTCAAAGCTATCAAACAATTTATCTAACAAATGCTTATCTGGAAAATATGCACTATTTTTGATTTCAAAAATATAAATGCCTCCGTGAATTTCCGTTCGGACATTTAAGCTTGAACGGTTAAATCGCATATGGTAGGTTTCTGCACCCTCTACTGCATTTTCAACTAAGTTCGTTACAAATTGAACCTGGTCGATTTTGTTCATCGGAATCGCCGAAACAGGTGCATCTAGCTTATACACTACCTTCGTGCCATTTTTCTCAGCTCGCTTCTTTTCCTTCAAAAGAATTGCCGCGATATGAGCTTCTTCACCTTTTATTGTCTGATTGATTTCCTGGTACTCACCTAGCAGCTCACGAAAATATTGCTTTACCTCAACGCTTGCATCCTGGTCAATTAAATAATCTATCGCATTAACATGTTTTAAAAAGTCATGCCTTTGGCTGCGAATTGTAAGAAATTGCTCATTCATTTCGGTTATTTTTGCTTCAATTTGAACAATCTGCTCCTTTTCCTTCGCTAATCGAGGATAGAGCTTTATCCGGATTAACTCACAAAAAAGAATTCCACACATTCCAACAACCTGTATTTCAACGGTTCCTGCCAGTATAACAATTAGTAAAAATACGATTTGTATACCAACTATATGGATTGTTTCCTCTATCGGCAATGCAGCAAGTAAAAACCGCATTTGTTTTAACTCATTGCGATAATAAAATGAGATACCTCCGCTTATACAAAGCAGGATGATGAGCGATAAATATGAATGACTTACGAAAAGCTGGATCCAGCCAATAAGATGGATGATAAAAATGATGCCTGGATAATAAAAAGATTTCACTTTCATTCCCCTAGTTGTAAAACTTGTCTTGTAGCTTATCAAGACTCATTTTTGTGATGATTGCGGTTTTTTTCGTCCCTTGAAAATGTACTGTATAGGAATTTTTCGTATATAGTGAGAAGTTTTTTACATAATGAATGTTAATAATAAATCCTCGATGTGACCTAACGAAATGTGAGCCTGATAGCTCCTCTTCAAGCTCATTTAACGTTTGGTATGTTGTATATTCTCCCTCGCTTGTATTAATCGTTGTTGATCGGCCCGTTCTTTCAATATATATAATATCCTTCTTATCGATAAAAAAGATTTCCGATTTATTTTTCAACACTAATTTTGCTTTATCAACTACTTCGTTTTTCTTTTGAAGCCGATTAATTCCCTTTAGCAACCGTTCCTTTGAAAAAGGCTTCATAATGTAATCCAGAACATTTAGCTCAAAGGCATGAACAGCATAGCCACTATGACCCGTTACAAAAATGACGCTTATATCCATTGCATAACTATTGATAAAATCAGCAAGCTCATAGCCTGATAATGCTGGCATTTCGATATCGGTAATGAGCAAATCAATATTCCCCTCTTTAATTAGGGTATAGGCTTCCTCAGAATTATTTGTCGCAAAGACAATTTCAATATTCTCTTCCTTTGATAGAGTAATTGTTAACTTCTCTAAGTCATATTTCTGGTCATCTACTAATCCAACCTTAATCATGCTCCCACTCGTTCCAAGTATAGATTTACCAATAGTTTATCACGTTCATGAGAGGATTTGGTATTTTCACGACAAAAAAAGGAAGTTTCACGACATGATCGGTGTATATAAATAAGAAATTCCTTATGATGAAGACAGTTAAAGCAGTCAAGGGAGGAACTAAAAAATGATTGATATCCAACATGTATCAAGATTTTTTAAAGATAAGAAAAATACAATTGAAGCCGTTAAAGATGTTTCATTTCAAATAAAAAAAGGTGATGTCGTTGGACTACTTGGGGAAAATGGGGCAGGGAAAACAACATTGCTTCGAATGATATCAACAATATTAGAGCCTTCAGCAGGAACCATCCATATCGAAGGCATCAACATCCATAAGGATCCAATGAAAATCAAAGCAAAAATTGGTGTTTTATTCGGTAGTGAAACAGGCTTATATGACAGATTAACAGCTCGTGAAAATCTAGCTTATTTCGCAAAGCTATACGGGATGAGTCAGCATGAAACGAAGACGAGAATTGATTATCTTGCTGTTCGCTTCGGAATGAAGGATTACTTAGATCGAAGAGTAGGAGGATTTTCTAAAGGTATGCGTCAAAAGGTTACAATCGCTCGGACACTCATCCATAACCCGGAAATTATCCTTTTTGATGAACCAACAACAGGACTTGATATCACGTCGGCAAATATGTTTCGTGAATTGATTCATCAGCTACGAAAGGAAGGCAAAACGATTATTTTCTCAAGCCATATCATGGAAGAAGTGAAACAGCTTTGCCAATCGATTGTGATGATTCACAAAGGAGAAATGGTATATAACGGTACGATCGACGAATTATACAAACAAGAAGAAAGTGAAGATTTAAATTACATCTTTATGTCTCGAATTGTTAGGGGGGCTAACTAATGGCTTGGCATGTATTTATGAAGGAATTAAAGGATGCATTACGTGATCGAAAAACTATTGTTTTAAGCATCCTTCTACCAATATTATTCAATATCGGATTATTGTTCTTTATGGAAAAGGTATTTATGAATGATGAGGTTGAACAAGTAAAAGTAGCGGTTGATTCTGCTTCAGACAAACAAGTGACGAATTGGTTAGAGGATATTGAAGAATTAGAGATTGTTTCATCTGAGGACCCTTTAAAAATGGTCGAAAATGGAGACGCAGTTGTTGCTATTTCAACAGATTCAGATTTTATGAAACAGCTAGAAAAAGGTGAAATGCCAGAAGTGATTATCCAGGCTGATCCAACAAGTACAAAGGGTGGAAACGCCTCAGATCTCATTGCCAATACGCTAACAATGAAAAAACAAGAGTTTATTCAGCAACGCCTTGTTGAACATCAAATTGACCCGTCGGAAATTGAGCCTTTTCAAATTAGTTTAAAGAGCGTAAGTGAAGGTGACGATATGTCCCTTTATATGGTTAGTATTTTTGCTCAGCTCATTATTGTCCTTGCAGTACTTATGGGAGGACTACCTGCTGCAAATGACTTGTTCGCAGGTGAAAAGGAACGAAAGACAATGGAAGCATTGCTTATGACACCTGTTCATCGACTTCATATTATTCTTGGGAAATGGTTAACGATTTCCGCGCTAAGTATGATTAGTGGTATTTTCTCAGTCATAACTTTTATTGTTGGTGTGAACTTGTTTACCGAGAATTTAGCAGAAGCTCTTCAATTGGATAAAAATATTGGATTTTTCACAGTGAGCTTACTTGTCGGAATTATTTTCTTTGCCCTGCTTATTTCAAGCTTGGAAATGGTGCTTAGCTTATTAGCTAATACGATGAAGGAAGCGCAAAACTATATTTCGCCAGTGACGACATTAGCGATGGTTCCTTATTTTATCTTAATCGGAACGTCAGCGAACGAATTATCAGCAACATATTTTATGATTCCGTTTTTAAATATCTATGCGCTTATTAAGCAATTAATCTATGGCATTTACGATGCAACGAGTATCCTCCTCGTTGTCGGGAGCTCAACAATCTTTATCGTTATCTCCTTCCTCATTGCATATGTCATGTTTTCAAAAAGCAAATGGGTGCTTGGAAAAGGATAAGCTTCAGTAAATTCCTTTATGCTGATTCGTTAGGGAAAGGACTAACAATCAACATAAAGGATTTTTATTTTTTCTTCGCAAACTTCTATCCCCCTTTACATAATCCGATATTTTTTTACATTAATTTTACAAAAGCTCTACCGTCTCTTTATTACTCCTTAATATTGAATGAATAGACTAGGACTTATGAGAGATTCGTCGCTCGTTTAATCTCTAGCAATAATTGATTCATATAGGAGGATTTCATTCATGGCAAAGGTAAAAAAACTTCTTAGCTTTTTTCTTATTCTTTTCTTATTAGCTGCATGTAGTAGCAATTCTTCTTCATCGAATAACGGTGGAGAATCAAGCGATATCTCAGGCGATTTATCCTTTTACACATCACAGCCTGACGAGGATGCTCAAAAGCTTGTTGATGCATTTAATGAAAAATATCCAGATGTAAATGTGGAAATTTTCCGCTCGGGTACAGAAGAAGTCATTAGTAAAATTCAAGCAGAGCAACAGGCTGGCGAGGTTCAAGCAGATGTTCTTCTTGTCGCAGATGCAGTTACATTTGAAAGCTTAAAGGCTGAGGATATGCTCTTATCCTATAAATCTAATGAGATAAGTGAAATTCCTGAAGAATTTGTCGATAAAGATGGCATGTACACAGGAACAAAGGTAATGGCGACTATTTTAGCAATAAACACAGATAAAGTAACTGATGCACCAGATTCCTGGCAGGTGTTAGCTTCTGAGGAGGCAAAGGAGCAAGCCATTATGCCAAGTCCGTTATATTCAGGAGCTGCTGCGTATAATCTCGGCGTATTTACTCGAAATGATGAATTCAATTGGGAGTTCTATGAAAAGTTAAAGGACAATCAGATTATGGTGACAGAAGGAAACGGTGCAGTCCAACAAGCAGTAGCCTCTGGGGAAAAAGCGTATGGCATGGTTGTTGACTACATTGTCGCTCGGGCAAAAGCGGAAGGTTCACCAATTGATTTAATATATCCTAAAGAAGGTGTTCCAGTTATTACAGAACCAATTGCGATTATGAAAGAGACGAAGAATGAGAAAGCAGCAAAAGCATTCGTTGACTTCGTATTATCTGAGGATGGTCAAAACCTCGCTGCTGAAATCGGCTATACACCGATTCGCAAAGGCATAAAAGCACCAGAAGGACTAAAAACAATTGAAGAAATGAAAGTATTAAATGCTGAATTGAATGAATTATATCAGGATCGTGAAGCAGACAAGGAAGAATTCAGCAAATTATTTGGAGATCAATAGATAGAAAAGAGGCAGCAAACATGTTTCAGTTAGCACGTTTAAAGGGGAATCTATCTCAAAGATTCCCCTCTGTTTATCTAAAAGCACTTGGATTTCTTCTCGTCTTTCTAATCTTTTTTGTTCCAGTTGTCAGACTCATACTTTTAAGCATCTCCTCTGAAAACGGATTAACCATTGAGCATTTTCAAGAGATTTTATCAGAGCAAGCAACATGGAAAACAATCTACAACACCCTTATCATTGTCACTGGATCGACGATTCTATCCGTTTGCTTAGGAGTGGCAACAGCATGGCTCATTGCTTATACAAATATTCACCATAAAAGGCTTCTGCAAATCTTTATCTTTTTGCCATTTATTATTCCATCGTATATGACGACGTTAGCATGGACACAGTTTATGGGCGTAAATGGTCCTGTCGCAGCCTTTCTAAACCTATTACCAGGCCAGCTACAACCGATTAATTTATATAGCATATCTGGGATTATTGTTGTAATGGGCTTTTCTCATTATCCATTAGTTTACTTGTTAACAGTTAGTGTATTACGGAAAATTCCGAGAGAGCTTGAAATGGCGGCTAGTATTTCTGGTAGCTCAAGGTGGAAAACATTTCGGAGAATCACATTGCCTCTTGCTCTACCAGGGATTGCTAGTGGCGGACTTTTAGCCTTTTTAGCAAATTTAGATAATTTCGGGATTCCCGCATTTTTAGGGATACCAGCCAATATTCGTGTGTTAAGCACCTATATTTATGAGCAGATTATCGGCTTTGGACCTTCTGCATTTGCTAAAGGAGCTGTACTTTCCGTTATGTTAGGGCTAATAGCTATCATCGGTACACTCATTCAATGGTTACTTTTAAAGCGTTCAAAGCAAATCGAAGCATCTAGAGAGGATATGGAGCCGCGGTTTACACTGTCTAAGAAAAAGCGCTTAGTTGTTCAAGGAATACTATGGTTCTTCCTCATCTCAACAAGCATCGTCCCGTTGTTATCAATGGCAGCAACTTCCCTTATCAAGGCATACGGGCTTGAATTTACTTTACAAAATATTAGTTTAAAGCATTTCGAATTTGTCCTTTTCTCTAGCTCTAAAACAGCGAATGCAATCGAAAATAGTGTAAAGCTAGCAGCAATCGTTACATTAATAGGGCTTTTTATCGGTACTATCATCGCCTATTTACGTGTAAGAAAACCGACGCTTTTAACGAAAACGATCGAAATCATGATTGCCATTCCATATGCTCTTCCTGGAACAGTGCTTGCTCTTGCCCTTATTTTCACATGGATGGAGCCTATTCCCGGGTGGAATCCAGGAATATATGGATCCGTTTGGATAATGTATATCGCATATTTTACGAGGTTTCTAATTTTACAGGTTCGGGGCAGTGTAACATCACTTCTGCAAATTGATGTATCGATGGAACATGCCGCGAGAACGAGTGGTGCCTCCTTGTTTACGAAATGGAAAAGGATCCTGATTCCACTTATTTTGCCAGGGTTAATGAGTGGAGCCTTTTTAGTCTTTCTTACCGCTTTAACTGAATTAACGGTTTCTTCCTTACTATGGTCAAGTGGAACAGAAACGATCGGTCTCGTTATTTTTAATTTTGAACAAGCAGGATATACAACACATGCAACTGCATTTTCAATGGTTATCCTTCTTCTCATGCTCGTCGGATTTCTTTTTATGTTTCTTATTCAAAAGATTTGGGAAAGCAAGGTGATGCATAATGGCAACAGACATTAGAAATGTTAGCAAAGTATTTAGTAAGACAACTGCTCTGCACTCAATTAATCTCTCTATTAATGACGGAGAATTTGTTGCAATATTAGGTCCATCAGGCTGTGGAAAAACAACCTTATTGAGGCTTTTGGCTGGATTTGATTCCCCATCAGAGGGTGAAATTTATATGAATGGACAATGTGTCAGTGAAAAAAATAAAACTACTCCACCAGAAAAACGAAATATTGGAATGGTGTTTCAATCATTTGCATTATGGCCTCATATGAATGTTAAGGAGCATATTCGCTTTCCCCTTCTTCATCATCAATTTGTGAAAAAGGAGATGAAAGCAAATCCTGAAAAACGAATTGAGGAAGTACTACAAATTGTAAATCTTCAATCATTTTCACATCGAATGCCACACGAGCTTTCCGGAGGGCAAAAGCAAAGAGTTGCATTAGCTCGGGCTATTGCCCCAAAGCCAGCACTATTATTGATGGATGAGCCATTAAGTAGTTTAGATGCAGAGCTACGAATGGATATGCGTAGAGAAATTCAACAGCTCCATCGTATAACAGGAGCAACGATTATTTATGTGACCCACGACCAGGAAGAAGCCCTTGCAATGGCTGATAAAATTGTTGTCATGAATAATGGTAAGATTGAACAATTTGATACACCACAGCAAATATATTACAATCCACGAACTGAATTTGTCGCTAAATTTGTTGGTAAAGCGAATATGATTGAAGGAATTTGGTGCGATGAAATCACCTTTGAGCCGTTTGGCACTTCGACCCCTATTCAATGGAAAAACATAAGAGTCGAATCGCAATTAAAGGAAAAAAACCTTTGTCCAGTTCGACCAGAACAGTTTTCAGTATCGGATAGTGCGGAAGGCTTTCCAGGTGAAGTCATGACCGTTCAATTTCAAGGAAAAGAGATTCATTATTCGATTAAAACTGAATTAGGTCTGCTTACAATTCACGAGGATGCTTTAAAGAAACCGTTTCGTGTTGGCGATCACGTATCAATTATGTTAAAACAGCCGTCAATGAGAAATGAATATGCTAAAACATCTGCTTTAAGTTTAAATTGAATGCTCTTTTCTAAAAGATTGTTGTTTTTTTAGTACTAACTATATAAAGGATGATTGGATCTGATTGCGAGACTCCTGCGGGATGCGTGGGAGGGTTAATCTTGAGCAGGTGTTTACCCTGAGAAGGCTCACCACCCACCCTGCGGAAAACGAGTACTGCATGAGAAAATCAACCACGAACAACTACACTTTAAAAAAGAAACAAAGATTGTGAAACAGCCAAATTGAAAAAGGTTGCCAACTTTTATTCGGTTTGGCAACCTTCTCTTTTTTTGTCCACGCTCAGTTACCAAAGTGTGATGCTCTAAATCCTTGTCCCAATTTTTCCAGTTTAATTGAAAGGTTCCTAAATGATTTTGATACACATAATTTCTTAAAATCGACCATGATTGTCTCCTCATATTCCAAGGCACGCTGAATGGAGTCGTTGTACCAGCTTTGTATTGGAATATCATATAATTCAAGAATGTCCCCTTCTGCAAAATATTTTTCTAAGTAAACGAAAAAATATTTTTACCTAGTCCAGTCACTTCGTACACATATGGCAATGTAATGATCGGCTTTATTATTTCAATCCAGTATTTATCAGCTTCTGAAATTTGTACAATTATTGTAGCATTCAATTTCAACTGGTAACTCGAAAGGTCTCGGTGATGCTAAAATCTGAATGCTCAACATATTCCCACCTTTTCTGTTTCATTATTCCCTATTCCTATTAAGCTTCCTTTGTTACTAACAATATAAAATCTCTTGAATTTTTCCACATAAATGACAATAATATGGTTTAAAGGACTATTTCGGAATTCGAAATAATATCAAACGAAAAGGGGATTATACTTATGTCCACTGCCACAGTACAAAAACAGCCTGTTCCATATTCGAAGGACACAGGTACGGTTTACAACATTTTATTTATTATTGGCTTATGTCATCTATTAAACGATAGTATCCAATCCGTTATTCCTGCGATGTTTCCAATTTTAGAGGACTCAATGGGGCTAACCTTTACACAGCTTGGATTCATTGGCTTTGCATTAAACATGGTCTCATCCGTCATGCAGCCAGTTGTTGGCCTATATACAGATAAACGTCCGATGCCCTATGCCCTTCCGATCGGCTTAACCTTTAGTATGCTCGGGGTGTTAGGACTTGCATTTGCCCCTTCCTTTATTACGATACTGCTATCTGTAATATTTATCGGACTAGGCTCAGCTGTCTTTCATCCTGAAGGCTCGAGAGTGGCTTATATGGCTGCAGGAAAACGCCGCGGCTTAGCTCAATCAATCTATCAGGTAGGTGGAAATAGCGGTCAGGCTCTTGCACCGCTTATAACCGCGCTTATCCTTGTCCCATTTGGCCAATTCGGTTCGATATATTTTACGATTGTTGCTGCAATAGCCGTTGCCTTTTTAGTCTATATTGCAAAATGGTATTCTAGTAGATTACAAGATTTACAACCTACCCGGAAGCAACAAACTACTAATAAGGTAAATTCAAATAATAGCTCTATTACTAAGGCAGTAAGAAATGCACTGCTTATCATTATCTTCCTTATTTTTGCTCGATCATGGTATGGAAGTGCGATATCAAATTTTTATACCTTCTATGCGATGGAAAAATACCATTTATCAATAGCCGAGTCACAAATTTATATCTTTATCTTTTTATTACTTGGTGCAGTCGGTACATTTTTAGGTGGACCGTTAGCAGATAAATTTGGCAAGAGAAACGTCATTATTGTCTCCTTGCTTGCAACAGTACCACTTACCATTCTATTGCCTTTTGTTGGTCCAACCGTTTCACTGATTGTGTTAGCGTTGATCGGTCTAATATTAATGTCTAGCTTTTCAGTAACAGTTGTTTACGCTCAAGAGCTTGTTCCTGGAAAAATTGGTACGATGTCTGGTTTAACTGTTGGCCTCGCATTTGGAATGGGCGCTATTGGCTCCATCGCTTTAGGTACGTTAATTGATTTTATCGGATTAACACCGACAATGATTTCTATTTCATTTTTACCTTTAATTGGTATTCTTGCATTTCTTTTACCAACTGATCGGACGCTTTTAGAGTGGCAAAAAGGAAAATAATACCTATATTGTAAGTATTTTCATGGATTTTTAATCTAATTGTAACCTACGGGGCCCCTTTCTATGTTATAACTAGTTAAGAGAAAGGGGTTGCTTTATGCGAGCTTTAAAGCGAACAATTGCCACACTTATGATTCTTTTATTATCTTTACCTATTTCCTATGTGGCAAATGCAGCATCAACTAATGACACTTTAAATAGTGCAGAGAAACAGCTAGAGCAGAATCAACAAACCATTCTTCAAAAGGAAAAAGAACAGCAAGCTGTTGATGAAGAAGTCAAAGAGATTCAAGAAAATGTCCAAGCTATTGAAGCAGAAATCTCTAAAAATGAGCAAAGTCTATCAGATGTTCAAACAAAAATAACAGAAATTCAACAAATCATAGAGGAAAAGAAAGAGCAAATTGTCCTGCTTCAAGACAAGGTTTATGCTCGCGAAGGCATTATGGAGCAGCGCCTAAAAGCACTGCAGCATAGTGATCATACAACGATTGTCATTGAAACTCTCATCAACTCTGACAGCATTGGGAATTTCTTTGAAAGAATCGGTGCAGTTACAACACTATTAAATGCCGACAAAAAAATACTCGATGAACAAGAGGCTGACCTAAAACAAATTGAAGAAGATAAGAAAGAAATAGATATCCAAGAGCAGCTATTAATTAATCAACAAGTTGAGCTTGAATCAAAAAAGGCAACGCTAGAAGAAAATTATGCAAAACGAACTGAAGCGCTCGTAAAAATGCAAGAGAAATATACGAAGCTAGCTTCTGAAATAAGCCTTGCTGAACAGGAAAAGAGTAAAATCCAATCACAAATTAGCTCAATTCAGGAGCAAATCAAAAAAGAAGAAGCTGCTGCTAAGGCTAGAGCTGCTGAACTAGCTAAAGCGAAAAAAGCAAAAGAGGAAGCTCGTGCACAGCAAATAGCCGAGCCACCAGTTACTAAATCACAATCTAAACCTAAATCTTCTTCTACAACTAAAACTAAGGGTTCATCTAATAATAATTCAGCTAAGGAATCATCTAATGATTCATCAAAGTCTGGCAAGGAATTATATGTAACAGCAACTGCATATAGCCATGAAGATACGAAAAGTGATGTTACGTATTTAGGCTACAATATTAAAGAAAATCCAAATATGAAACTAATTGCTGTAGACCCTGGTGTTATACCACTCGGCTCAAAGGTATGGGTTGAAGGTTACGGAGTTGCGATTGCCGGTGATACTGGTGGAGCAATTATCGGTCATAAAATCGATGTCCTGATGCCTAACAAAGCAAAAGCATTACAATGGGGCCGCAAAACTGTAAAAATTATCATCTTAGATTAATCATACAAAGAACAATCCTTCGTGG
>NZ_CADEPK010000031.1 GCF_902829255.1 Metabacillus niabensis
AACTTATACAAGTTCCGAGTAATTGGAAGGATGTATTTAAAGGCGATACGAAATCTTTCCATTACGGTACATATCGAATAAAGATATTAGTCGATCAGTCGGAAAAGAAGGCGTTGGGGCTTCAATTTAATGAAATTCGGAAGGCTTCAGCAGTTTATGTAAATGGTAAGTTAATAGGAGGATTAGGTAGCCCATCTAGCAAACAGGAGCAATATGAGGCTAGATATTATCCATATTCGGTAGCTATTCCGTCCGGTGCTCGGGAGATAGATTTAGCCATACAGGTTTCAAACCATTTTGGCGAAGGGGGAATAACAGAGCAAGTTCGCTTTGGTCCCTTAGAAGCAATTAAAACTCAAAGCCTTCTTTCAAAGGGCTTACAGCTTTTATTATGTGTTGTTCTTTTGTTACACATATTTTATGCAGTACTTCTTTATTTCCTAGGTTATCGTAAATTGCTCTTATTCTATTTTTCTATGGTTATTTTTTGTGCAACGATTAGCGTTTTAACAAGTGATGATAAACTGCTATATCAATTGATACCTTTTGAATATGAATGGTCAATTAAAATTGTATTTTGGTCCTATATTGGTGTCGCAGCATTTATCCCACAAGTGTTTAAACAGTTGTTCCCTGAATATGGAAAATTTCGAATGGTTCATTATTTTACTGGATTTTGTATATTTTATTGTTTATTCATTTTGTTTTCTCCATCAACTTATCTTTTACAAACATCTAAAGTATTTCTTTTAACGACCCTTTCCCTATTCGTCATTATCTCAACAGTTATACTACAAAGGGCAATAAAGGAGAAAAGGGATATCATTTTCTTACTTTTAGCATGCTATAGCATCGGAATCAATATTCTTTGGGCAATTATTGAATCGCGGTTATCTTTAGAGTTAATGCATTACCCGTTTGATTTAATCATCACATTGCTCTGCTTTACAGCGTATTGGTTTAAAACATTTTTTCGAACAACTAATAAGTCGATTCAACTTACTGAAAAGCTTAAATTAGAAAATAAACGCAAAGATGAATTCTTAGTGAACACGTCACACGAATTAAGGAATCCACTTCATGGTATCATCAATATTACTCAATCCGTTTTAGATGATAAAAATAATCCTCCGAATGAAGAGCAGAGGAACAATCTTGAGTTGTTAATTTCCGTTGGTAGACGAATGTCAATGATGCTAAATGATTTGCTAGATGTAACAAGATTGAAGGAAGAAACGATTCAGTTAGAAATAAAAAGTGTTCGAATCCAATCAGTCGTTACTGGTGTTGTGGAAATGTTAAGGTTTATGTTAGAGGGAAAGCCAATTAAAATCAATGTCGATATAGAGGATACATTTCCTGCAGTCAAAGCAGACGAAAACAGACTGATTCAAATTTTATTTAATTTGCTTCATAATGCGATTAAATATACGGAAGAAGGAGAAATATCTGTTCGGGCAATTGTAGAAAATGAAATGGCTAGGATTGAGGTTGCTGATACGGGTATAGGAATTAAAGAAGAAATGCAGAAGGTTATATTTGAACCTTATGAACAGGTTAACTCGCATTTAACAAAAGCAGGTACTGGCTTTGGACTCGGCTTAAGCATTTGTAAGCAATTAGTTGAGCTTCATGGTGGGACAATTAAAGTAAAATCAACGCAAAACTCTGGCTCTGTGTTCTACTTTACTTTACCATTATGTGGTGAAGTAACAGATATACCAGTTGTAGTGAACGAGGAGGTTGCGACTAGCCTTCTAACTGAACCTAGCCGTTCTACTTTGTATAAAGAAACTGAGGTCATCAAATCATTAAGTCATAATCCTAAAGTCTTGGTTGTTGATGATGACTATGTAAATATCAATATATTGGTTAAAATGCTTGGTACATCCTATGATTTAACGACAGCTACAAGCGTTTCTGAAGCAATTAAAATCCTTGAAGGGAGCCGCTTTGATCTCGTTATATCTGATGTAATGATGCCACATGTGTCTGGTTATGAATTCACCCGTATGATACGAAAGAGGTTTACGATATCAGAATTACCAGTATTACTGTTAACAGCACGAAATCGTTCTGAGGATATTGTAGCTGGTTTCCGTTCAGGAGCAAATGATTATGTCACAAAGCCAGTCGATTCTTGGGAGCTAAAGTCTCGTGTTCGCGCCCTTACGGATTTAAAACAATCTGTTGAAAGACATTTACAAGTAGAAGCTGCATGGTTACAGGCTCAAATTCGTCCACATTTTTTATTTAACACATTAAATTCAATTGCAGCCCTTGGGACAATTGATATTCCGAGAATGCAAGATTTATTGATGGAGTTTAGTAATTACTTACGGACGAGCTTCGATTATCAAAACCATGAGCATGTGGTGAAGCTTGAACGTGAGCTATCATTAGTTCGCTCTTATTTACACATTGAAAAGGAACGATTTGGGGATAGACTCAATATTGTATGGGAGATAGATGCAGATCTCAATATATCAATCCCACCACTTTCCATCCAAACACTAGTGGAAAATGCCGTTAGACATGGTATATTGCAACAATCCAACGGTGGAACCATTACAGTTAGATTAAAAGAGCTTGATGAATTTGTTGAGGTATTTATTATAGATAACGGGATAGGTATGGATGAGGACAAGCTAAGTATGCTGTTGGATAGTGAAACAGAGCAAACGAGAGGAATCGGTCTATTAAATACAAATCGTCGCTTAAAGCAATTGTATGGACAAGGATTAAAAATTGAAAGCTCTCTAAAAAAAGGAACTGTTGTTTCGTTTAAAATACCGAAGAATAGATGATAGTTAAATGTTCTAATTTCTTCACTATGTGACGCCTTAACGGTCACATAGTTTGAGAAGTTAGAGCATTTTCATTTGTTCCCTTTTTTTGTCTCCATTGAAGATACCATTCAGTTATATATGAACTAGGCTTTACACTTAATTCTTCTTGAAGGATATTTTTAAGCAGTTTATATTGCTTGTGAACAGCTAAGTGATTATTCGTCTCAGCGAATATTTTCATTAGTTCAAAATGCGCTTTCTCAGCTTCGGGCTGTCGTTGACATATTGAATGATATAAAGTAACAGCCTTTTGAACGAGATTTGAAGAGGTGTACCATTCGGCTAACTTAAATGAAAGTTGAAGCCATAATACCTTTAATCTATGGCGTTCATTTTCCGCCCATAAATAATCATAGTCTTCTAAATAATCCCCTTTATAAAGAGTTAGAAGGTGCTCATATTTGTTGAATGTTTCACGGTTTACTAGCATATCTGTTTGTAATTCATGCTCCCACTTATCTACATCAACAAATACATTTTCCATATTAAAAATATAACCGTCATTAGTATTCGAAATGTTAAAGTGATTTCCATATGGTTCCAATGTTTTTCGAATATGATAAATGGCAGTATACAATTGTGAATACGCTTTGCTTTGTTCATAAGTAGGCCAAAGCAATTCAATAAGTGTTGCCTTACGAACTAGCTGAGTGCGATGCTGCATCAAATATAAAAATAGTTCCTGTACCTTTGACGTTCGCCAACGGATTGGTAGACTAGGATGATTTTCAAACCCGATCGTTAATTGACCAAACAATTGTATATGAAGATTAGGCTCTGCTATCTGTATACTTTGATCGTTCATCTTAATTCTTTCTTTTAGCCGTTGAATGGTATTTAACAAACGGTCATTACTTACTGGCTTTAAGACGTAATCAAGAGCATTTAAATCAAAGGCTTTAATCGCATAATAATCATGTGCAGAGACAAATACTACATTTAATTTTGGCTTCTTCTCCAAAATTTGTTCCGCTAATTCAATTCCATTTATCCCAGGGAGATGGATGTCTAAGAAAACAACATCTACATCATGGTGAAGGATATATAGCTTTCCTTCTTGAGGATCGGTAAATTTCCCAATAATATTTACATCTGGAATCCTTTTAAACTGCTGCTCTAGATATGCGAGTGCAAGGATTTCATCATCTATTAAAATTATTTTCATGATATATCCCCCTCTATCATATAAAAATGGCAATGATTAGTCGCGGATTAATTGTGAATGTTCCAACAATAATTTATAGAATTAGATACTATATCCTATTTCATTTTTCGTTCTTTTCGATAATCTACCCTATACAGGATAAGTACGTCACAAGTACGTCACAGGTATTGGTAAAAAGAGTAAGCGAAAAGTAACGTTCTAAAAAGTAATACATTATATCTATTTTATACGTTTTTGGAAGGGATTTTAAGTGTTTTTTGTCGTTTTGTGCACTAACCTTCAAAATAGGTTAGTCTTTCAAACGTTTTTGTAAGAAATATGACCTTTTGACTAAGTGGATCTGAAGTTCTTTATGTGTATATTCCTGTATCCGAATGAGTGTATTAGTCGAAAAGTTTTGTTTTTCTAATGAAAAAGCAAAATATATATATTTCGAAAAATTTATGCTATTGATATATATAGGAATATCCGTTATTCAAGTGTAAGGGGAGTTTTGATGTGAAAAAGGTCTTGTTTTTGTTTATAACATTTTTCCTTGTTTTGGGGATATTAGCGAGTGGTTCAAATGAGACAGCAAATAATCGTGAAGGGTGACTCAAAAGGGCCCGACCCCTCCAACAAACACAGGAATATAGTACACTAACCTCGTTATTAGTCTATATTGTGTTTGAGGGGTCTGAACCCTTGGGTTTGAGTCACCTTTTTTATTAACTGACTATTGTTGCTCTCTTTGTTCAAACAACGAAATAATTTCAACAATCGTTTGCGTCGCTTTTATCATATTTTCTACAGAAATAAATTCATATTTTCCGTGGAAGTTCTCCCCACCTGTAAAAATATTCGGTGTTGGTAACCCCATATATGATAGCTGTGAGCCGTCTGTACCGCCGCGAATCGGTTCAACTATTGGCTTTATACTTAAGTTCTCCATTGCTTGATGAGCGATATCAACAATATATTTCACAGGTTCAATTTTATCTCTCATATTATAATATTGGTCATTTAACTCAAGACTAATTGCATCCTGACCATAGATATCCTTAAGCTCATTAACGATGGAAATCACTTTGTTTTTTCGCTCTTCAAACTTCTGTTTATCAAAATCGCGAATAATGTAATGGAGCTTTGTTTCCTCAACATCTCCATCAATTGATAGTAAATGGTAGAAGCCTTCATATCCTTCTGTATATTCAGGAGCTTCCATTTCTGGGAGCTTATGATGAAATGCCATGGCGATTTTTGCAGAGTTGATCATTTTATCCTTTGCAGTTCCGGGATGAACATTTGTCCCTTTACATGTAATTTTAGCTGCAGCAGCATTAAAGCTTTCGTATTGAAGCTCACCTAATGGTCCCCCATCAACGGTATACGCAAAATCTGCATTAAAAGCTGCAACATCAAATTTATGCGGACCCCTGCCAATTTCCTCATCAGGTGTAAATGCAACACGGATGTTACCATGCTTTATATTCGGATTTTCAATAAGATAAGCCATTGCCGTCATGATTTCAGCAATGCCTGCTTTATTATCTGCCCCTAAAAGGGTTGTTCCATCTGTCGTAATTAACGTATGTCCTACATAGTTTTTTAAATTTGGAAAAGTCTTTGGTGACATAACGATATGTAATGCTTGATTTAATGTGATGTCATTCCCATCATAATTTTCAACAATCTGTGGTTTAACATCATGACCAGTAAAATCTGTTGCTGTATCAACGTGAGCCAAAAAGCCAATCGTAGGAAGCTTTTTATCAGTATTAGCTGGTAATGTTGCCATGACATAGCCATTTTCATCGATGGTGACATCTTTCATTCCAATTTGCTTTAATTCTTCAACAAGCATGTTAGCAAGTGTCAGTTGACCAGGTGTTGAAGGACAGGCTTCGTTATTTTCATTTGATTGTGTATCTACTTTGACATAGCGGGTAAACCGTTCAATGATTTCAGATTTCATCGTCATTTCCTTCCCTCATTTATTGTTATTAGTATCATAATAAATCATATCATGAGATAGAGAGAAATAACCACCTGTGAGAGCATCCACAGGTGGTTAGCTATGAGGATTAAACACCACGTCTTGCAAAATCAACAAAACGGAATTTATCAAGACGATGGCGTGATTCTGTATATTGAAAAAGGCAGGCATTTTCTAAATAAACATAATTTTTAACTACGACAATATGTGAAAAGCCTTCTAAATCAAGGTGATTTCGATCCTCACTCGTGCATTCCTCTACTACGATTTCTTTTTTTGCAAAGCTAATCTTAAGCTTAATTTCGTTTTCTAAATAATCATATATAGAGCCTTCACAAATTTGCTTTGTTAACGTTGGAACATATTTTTTTAGAAAGTAGTCCTTGTCTAAAATAATTCGTTCTCCTCCAATTGTTCGAGAGCGAATAACCTTCCAAATTTCATCCTTACTCGAAGTCTGTAATTGCTGTTTTAAAAATGGATTAGGCCTGATTAAGCCAAAATCATGTACAGTAGTTTTAGCTTCGGAATGGAACGTTTTTGAAATTTCTTTAAAGCTCACTAGTCCGGAAATTGGAAAGCTCATTTTTTGTACATCAAGCACAATCGAGCCCTTGCCGCGAATTTTTTGGATAAAGCCATTTTGAGCTAATAGATTCAATGCTTTTCGAATCGTTTCTCGGCTTGTTTCATATGTTAGCGCTAAGTCATTTTCAGAGGGAATTGCTTCCCCTGCTTTAACCTCGCCTGATTTTATTTTTTCTGTCCATTCCTTGTAGATGGCAAGATATTTATTTGTTTTCATCCTTATCACCGCTCTTATCTATTAAGGCAAAAAAGCTCCTAAGTAAAACCTTTCTTAGAAAAGTCTTACTTCATCTTACCATGAACAAGCATAAGGGTGTACTGCTGTAAATTGTCTGCTTATTTCTTTAAATAATAGACGACTGATTCATATGGTCGAAGCTCCATGTTCTCAAATGTATTGACTGAATCTGAGTAATTTGAAATCAATTGCTCCCTTGAGAAATCATTCACATCAATATGCTCAGGTAATTGAAATACAGTTGGCTGACTATAAAAGTTATTTACTACTAAAAGCTTTTCTGTGTTAGTTGAACGAATATATGCAAAGATTTGCTCATCATCCTCTAGCAGTAATTCATAATCTCCATCGGTAATAATGTCATATTCCTTGCGTAAGGAAATTAACTTTTTATAATGATAAAAAATAGAATTTGGATTTTTGATGGCAAGTTCAGCATTGATTTCTTTATAATTACTTGCAACCTCAATCCAAGGTGTACCTGTGGTGAATCCAGCATGATCTGAATCATTCCACTGAACAGGTGTACGAGAGTTATCTCGGGATTTATGTCTTAAAATCTCTAATACCTCTGCTTCAGGCATACCCTTTTCCTTTAGAATATTGTACATATTTATGGATTCAACATCACGGTATTGCTCGATAGAGGTGAATTTTGGATCAGTCATTCCAAATTCCTCACCCTGGTATATATATGGTGTTCCTTGCATCATATGAATGGTCGTTGCAAGCATTTTTGCTGATTGAATGTGGTATTCACCATCATTTCCATATCTTGATACAATTCTCGGTTGATCATGATTACACCAAAACAGTGCATTCCATCCACCACCTTTGTTCATCTCTGTTTGCCATGTTGAGAGAATGTTTTTTAATGCATGAAAATCCATCTCACCGAGCGCCCATTTTTCACCGTTAGGATAGTCGACTTTTAAGTGATGGAAATTAAACGTCATACTAAGCTCGTTACGGCTAGGATTTGAGTATTTAATACAATGCTCGATCGTTGTCGATGACATTTCGCCAACTGTCATACTATCATGCTTTGAAAAGACTTTCTTGTTCATTTCTTGGATAAATTCGTGTACACGTGGACCATCTGTATAAAACTTTCTTCCATCACCTGGTGGAACAGACCCATCATCATCAGGGAATTCTTGATTTTTTGAAATTAGATTTATAACATCTAAGCGGAAGCCATCAACACCTTTATCAAACCAAAAATTCATCATTTTGTAGACTTCCTGACGAAGTTCTTCATTTTCCCAGTTTAAATCTGCTTGTGTGACATCAAAGAGATGAAGATAATATTGCCCTGTCTTTTCATCAAATTCCCAGGCAGGTCCCCCAAACTTTGAAATCCAGTTCGTTGGGACCGAGCCATCTTCTTTTGGATCCCTCCATATATAAAAGTCGCGATAACGATTTTCCTTCGAGGATGCGGCCTGTTTAAACCATTCATGCTCTGTTGATGTATGATTCACGACAATGTCCATAATGATTTTAAGACCGCGCTTATGCCCCTCTGTAACTAAACGGTCAAAATCCTCCATTGTACCGTACTCTTCCTGGATTGAATAATAGTCACTTATATCATATCCGTTGTCACGCTGCGGGGATTTATAAATTGGTGTTAGCCAAATGACATCAACACCGAGATTTTTTAAGTAATCAAGTTTTTCAATAATCCCTTGAATATCCCCTACTCCATTTCCTTGTGTATCATGAAAGCTTTTCGGATAAATCTGATAAACAACAGCTTTCTTCCACCATGGTTGTTGTTTCATTTCTTCCACCACCTATTATTTTTTAGGCTCTGTTAAACCTGTCTGTTTGCGTCCTGTAGACTGTTAGGAATCCTAGTTGTATCTGACTCGTTATATTTTAGTCTGGAGTCTTATGCCCAGTGTAACCGTAAGCTTTTATCTAGCCATTATTTAAGTAAAAAGACACTTGCATCGTAAGGCCTTAATTGAATTGATTCTAGCTCATGAGTTAGCTTTTCTGGATAATTACTAATTAATAGTTCTGCTGATTGATAAGTAATATGTTCAGGTAATTCGAACATTGGCTGCCCTTCATAGAAATTGCAAATGACAAGTAGCTTTTCGTCACCAAGTGTTCGTGTGTAAGCAAAAATTTCTTGATGCTCAGGTAAAAGTAGCTCATATTTTCCATATACGATAACGTCATACTTTTTTCTAAGCTGAATGAGCTTACGATAATAATGATAAATAGAGTTAGCGTTAGATATTTCTGCTTCTGCATTGATTTCAATATAATTTGGATTGACCTTTAGCCAAGGTGTACTAGTTGTAAAGCCTGCATTTGGACTAGCATCCCACTGCATTGGTGTGCGTGAGTTATCCCGCCCTTTCGCATAGATACTTTCCATAATTTGCTGATGGGGAATCCCTGCTTCTGTTTGCTCCTTAAACATATTAATGATTTCGATATCGCGATAATCTTCAATGGAATCGAAGCGAATATTGGTCATCCCAATTTCTTCTCCTTGATAAACATAAGGGGTACCCTTCATCATGTGAAGCAATGTTGCAAGCATTTTTGCAGATTCAACACGGTATTTCTTGTCATTTCCAAAGCGAGAAACAGAGCGTGGCTGATCATGATTATTGAAATAAAGACTATTCCAGCCAGTATCTTCAAGGGCAAGCTGCCATTTTGATAAGTTAGCCTTTAAATCAGCCAATTTTAATGGTTTTAAATCCCATTTCCCATTTTCTCCATTATCAAGACCCATATGCTCAAACTGAAAAACCATATTTAATTCTTTGCGATCTTCACTTGTATATAGCTTGGCTAGTTCAGGTGTCACTCCTGGCATTTCTCCAACTGTCATGACATCATAATGAGAAAGAACTTCACGGTTCATTTCCTGTAAGTAATCATGAATATGCGGTCCATTCCGGTAAAATTTACTACCTGATGCATATTTTTTTCCCGGCTTTAAATCTCCATCCTCAAAATTTTCCGGCTTTGAGATGAAATTGATGACATCCATTCGAAAGCCGTCAATCCCCTTTTCAAGCCACCATTTCATCATGTTATAAATCTCTTTGCGAAGAGATGGATTACACCAATTTAAATCAGGCTGTTTTTTTGAGAAAAGATGCAAATAATATTCGTCAGTTGCTTCATCGTATTCCCAAGCAGAGCCACCAAAGTTTGAATACCAATTGGATGGTTCTTTTCCATTTTTCCCTTTTCGCCAAATATAGTAATCACGATATTTGCTGTCTTTCGACTGCCTTGCTTCCAAAAACCAAGGATGTTCATCAGAGCTGTGATTGACAACTAAGTCCATAATGAGCTTCATGCCGCGCTCATGAACCTCTACTAAAAGCTGTTCCCAGTCAGCCATTGTTCCGAAATCATCCATTATATCTTGATAATCACTAATATCATAGCCATTATCATCATTTGGTGATTTGTATACAGGCGATAACCAAATGACATCAATGCCCAAATTCTTTATATAATCAAGCTTTGAAATAATCCCTTGTAAGTCCCCTATTCCATCTCCATTGCTGTCCATAAAACTTCGAGGATAAATTTGATAGACGACACTTTCCTTCCACCATGCTTTATTCATGAAGTAACAACCCCTAGTTGAGTGATATTTTTGGTAGTTTAATTTGTGTAAGCTATAATCGCCTAACTGCTATTCATATGTAAAAACGAAGATACGATACCATCATTGCCAAGTCTGGCGTGATGGTATCGTAAAAGTTGGTTTATTCTATTATTTTTGTTTACGGATTTTACCGAAAAATAGTGTGAGTACAAAAGGAACGATAATAACAATGGCCATGCCGATAAAGAATGCACCCCAGTTTTGTGGGAAGATCGATAAGAATGCAGGAAGACCACCAACACCAACAGATGGCGCTTTTACAGCTTGAACGGAAATAAATGCACCAGCAAGGGCTGATCCGATAATAGCTGAAATAAATGCATATCTAAAACGTAAATTCACACCGAACATCGCTGGCTCTGTAACCCCTAAATAAGCAGATACTGCTGAAGTAACGGATAAACTTTTTAGTTTTTCGTCCTTTAGAATAAACATCATCGCAAGTGCTGCTGTTCCTTGGGCAATATTCGATAATGCAACCATTGGCCATAGGAATGTGCCGCCAGTGCTACCGATTAATTGTAAATCGACTGCTAGGAAGGTATGGTGCATACCTGTAATAACGAGTGGAGCATACAATCCACCATAAATGAGACCACCAATAATTGGCGCAAATTCAAAAATATTAACTACAGCATCTGTGATGACGTTACCAATAGCAAACGTAATTGGTCCAATCGCGATAAATGAGATGAGTCCTGTTATTAATAGAGCAATTGGTGCAACTAATAAAAGCTGGAATGAATCAGCAATTTTGCTTCTTAACCATTTTTCGAGTTTAGCTAATACATAGGATGCCACTAACACTGGTAAAACTTGTCCTTGATAACCAACCTTTTGAACCTCTAATCCAAATAGGTTCCAAGTTGGAATTTCCTCAGCTGCCCCGTAACCCCATGCGTTTAAAAGATCTGGGTGAACGAGCATTAAGCCTAAAACGATCCCAAATAATGGGCTTCCCCCAAAGCGGTTTACTGCAGACCAACCAACAAGACCTGGTAAAAATGTAAATGCTGTGTTGGCAATTAAGTTGATAATGCTGGCAACATCGGCCCATTGTGGGTATTTCTCAACAATCGATTGTTCAAAGAAAATGCCTGGTCCTGTTAATAAATTATTAATCCCCATTAATAAACCGGCTGTTACGATTGCAGGTAAAATCGGGATAAAAATATCTGCTAATGTTTTAATTGCACGTTGCAAAGGATTTAAATGTTGTTCAGACGCCTTTTTCACGTCTTCCTTAGATGCTTCCCCTACACCTGTTTGATGAACCATTTCCTTATAGACCTTATCAACGGTTCCTTGGCCAATAACAACTTGAAACTGCCCATTCGTTGAGAAGGAACCTTTAACCAGGTCGATTGCTTCTAGAGCTTCTTTATCAACCTTTCCTTCATCGACTAAAGCAAAACGCAAGCGTGTAACACAGTGCGTTGCTGCTGATATATTGTCTTTTCCACCAATGGCGTCAATAATTTGACTAACTTGTTTTTTATCAACATTCATGGTTTTTCCTCCTATATTGATAGATGTTAAATCGTAAAATTAATTATTAGAGCGTTTTCATACCATGCCAGAGACGACTAACATGTATATACATGTTATGATGTTATCTTATACCTGTATATACAAGTTGTCAACGAAAATTAATGCGTTTTCAATTACCTAATTATGGCAAATGGAAGACAATCAGTAAAACTTAACTAGTGTTAGTAGTGTCTTATTGTTTCAAAAAGATACAAATGGTAAAACAGAGATAGGAAATAAAAAATGATGGAGAAGATATAAGATGACCTTTTTAGAAAGAATTACCCCATTTTTAAATACAGAAGATGCAGTTGTTCAAGAATTCATTTTGCATGCACTTCACGATTATTCAGAAACAGATAGAAAAACAATTGAGTTGTTAATCAAGGAAGCAAATCAAAATGAGGAAAAACGGGCAACTATTTTATTGTACCTATCGGTTGATCCGAATCATGAAGAGCTTGTTCGCTTATTAACTGATGGCATCCACCAATCATCAAGTGAATACCGACAATTGTATATTCAATTATTAAAGGATCTTAATCCTAATATTGTATGGAAAAACAAGGATGCTTTAGAGCCGTATTTTTCAAAAGATGAGTGGCAGTTGTTTGATTTGCTAGTAAACGGAACGAGGGAAGATGTAAAGAGAGAATATGCCAATATTCTTATTAAGCTGGAGGCTGAGCAAGCATTCGATGGAGTTTTATATAAACAGGCAAAAAAAATTGCCCTTACTTTAGTAGAGAACAATTGGATAACAGAAGCGGAAATTGCAAAGTCAGTTGAGGGAAATATTGAAAAGCAGTGGTTTGATTATGATGGAAAATTAGCAATCTATATGATCAGCTTAATAAAAAGCGCAAGATTTATTCCGCAATTGGTTCCATTACTTGTCCGAGATGATGACGTTTTGTTAGAGGAAGTTGCTGCAGCCTTAATTTCTCTTCAATCAGATGAAGTTGTTGCTGCGGTATCCCCTTATTTACTAAAGGAGGAGTCTTATCTATATGCAACCTCTATCATCGAAAATATTAAGTCGGATTATGCAATAGATGTTTTGCGAAAGGCTTACCATCAAGTAGAGGATGATGAAAATAAAGAGATGATTATTGAAGCTCTCGCCCATCATGTAAGTCCGAAGGCAGAACCAGAAATAAATGATTATGTAAGTAAAAGACCTGTTACCTTTTACTATAGTCTTGCAGAATTAGCATATAGCTACTATCAATTAATTGGTACCAGTCACCCTCTTTTTGATGAATGGGTAGAAACGATAGAGGAAGAAAGAAATGCTCCAAATGATATTGCTGAACTGTCAGTAAACGTTGAAAAGGTTGGAAGAAATGACCCGTGCCCATGCGGTAGTGGGAAGAAGTATAAGAAATGCTGTCTATAAGTGCTATCTTTATTTGCTTAAAACGTACTTCTTATTTAAACTCTATATAGACTCTTTAGTATGGAGTGAATGTAGTGGATAGTAAACAAGAACAAATTTTTGATATTATTGATGTAAGTTTACTTGCAGGGAAAATTATGTTACGAAGTGGAGCTGAAACATACCGAGTCGAAGATACGATGATGCGGATTGCGGCTGCATATGGAATCGAGCATTCTCATAGCTATGTCACCCCAACTGGAATTATATTTTCGGTTGAGCGCGAGAATGTGACAGAGCTAGTGAGAATCGTTGATCGTTCAACAGATTTACAAAAGGTTGCTAAAGTTAATAATATCTCAAGATTAATTAGCAGTGGTGAACTTACCGTCGAAGAGGCTCTTTCACAGTTAAAGGAGGTTGAAAGAGACCCTCATGCATATCCAATTTCGATCCAAATTATCGCTGCATCGATTGCGAGTGGCTGCTTTTTAATTATGTTTAAAGGCGGTTGGATAGATGTTATACCTGCAATTATTACAGGTGGAATCGGCTTTACGAGTTTAATTTATCTTCATCGCTTAGTTGAAGTGAAATTTTTCGCTGAATTTCTTGCAGCTTTATTAATCGGTCTTTTATCAGTACTATTTATTGAGACAAATTTAGGTGTGGAACTGGATAAAATCATTATTGCATCGGTAATGCCTTTAGTTCCTGGATTATTAATAACAAATGCTGTAAGAGATTTAATGGCAGGTCATTTAGTATCAGGGATATCAAAAGGTGCTGAGGCGTTTTTAACAGCCTTTGCAATTGGTGCAGGTGTTGCGGTTGTATTTTCAATCTATTAGGGGGGATTTATCATACTAGTTGAACAAATTATTACAAGTTTTATAGCTTCAGCTGCATTCGGTGTGATTTTTAATGCCCCTATTAAATCGTTATTTAAATGTGGATTTGCTGGAATGATTGGTTGGGTAATCTATGTTATCCTTTTTGAATACTCCGGAGATAGTGTATTTGCTTCTGTCCTTGCTTCGTTTATTATCGGGGTCATTAGTCAATACTTTGCAAAGCGATATAAAACCCCAGTGATTATTTTTAACGTATCGGGAATTATTCCTCTTGTCCCAGGTGGTTTAGCTTATGATGCGATGAGAAGAGTTGTAGAAAATGATTATAATACAGCGATTTCCCTTGCTGCAGAGGCGTTTATGATTTCTGGCTCAATCGCGATTGGGTTGGTGCTTTCAGAAGTACTTAATCAAATTTATCGTAAGGCAACTATGAAGAGAATCGTAAATAATTAGTAAATCATCTTAAAAAGCGGATGTCACTATTGTATAATAGACTGATGTAATTACAAGTAGAGAGGTTATTTAAATGAATACATTTATTAACAATCAGATTGAATTGTTTCAAGAAAAAAATAAAAATCGTGGACGCTTATTAGTTAGCTGTCCAGACCAGCCAGGTATTGTTGCAGCAATTTCTAAGTTTTTATTTTCACATAATGCAAATATTATTGAATCAAGTCAGTATTCAACAAATCCAGAGAACGGCATGTTTTTTATTCGCATTGAATTTGAATGTCCAGGATTAAAGGATAAAGCAAAGGAAATTGAAGAGCAATTTACAGAGATTGCGAGTCAATTTGATATGGAATGGAAATTAACACATGTTTATCAAATAAAAAAGGCAGCGATATTCGTATCAAAAGAGCTTCATTGTTTGTTAGAGCTTTTATGGGAATGGCAAAGTGGCGATTTAATGGCAGATATTGCACTTGTCATCAGTAACCATGAAGAAGCGAGAGATGTTGTAGAAGGATTAAATATTCCATTCTATTACATCCCAGCTAACAAAGATATCCGAGAGCAAGTCGAAGAGAAACAACTGCAATTGCTTAAAGAGTATGAGATCGATGTCATTGTTCTCGCGCGTTATATGCAAATTTTAACACCAAAATTTGTTGCAGAAAATCCGAATAAAATTATTAACATTCACCATTCATTCTTACCTGCCTTTATCGGGGCAAGACCATATGAGCGCGCCTATGGCCGTGGTGTGAAATTAATTGGGGCAACATCTCATTATGTTACAAATGATCTTGATGAAGGCCCAATTATTGAACAGGATATAAGCCGAGTTGATCATCGCGATAATGTTGATTCCCTTAAAAAGATCGGCCGTTCCGTAGAGCGAAGTGTTTTAGCGCGAGCTGTAAAGTGGCACTTAGAAGACCGGATAATTGTTCATCAAAATAAGACAATCGTGTTTTAATTTTAATCCCCTTTATAAAGGGGATTTTTTATTGAAATGAGGTTGGAAATGCTCCTAATGAAAACCGTACATTTCTCATTGCAAAAACCATTAAAAGAAAAGATTCTATGCTAAGAGGTTGGTTTTTTGTGCGGATTTTATAAAGGTTGATTGGAACGGATTACAGGAGACTCCTGCTTAGAGAATTGTGTAAAGAGAAACCCGACAGGTGCACAGTTACAAGGAGAATCCCGGATCGCCTGCGGAAAGCGAAAGCATATGTCTGAACTAAAAATTTAACAAAGCAAATAGATAAAAACTGAATGTAACTCGTAAAACATTACCCCACGTTTATTATGTTTAATGGTATAATAATTTCAATAATTTGATAACAGGGGTACGCTATATGAAACGATTAAACGGCAAAACGGTCGCTCTCTGTGGGCAACGTAAGTCAGAGGAATTAAGCAAGCTAATTGAAAACCTAGGTGGAGTAGCGTTAGTCCGTCCAGCACAAGGGACTGTATTTCTCGATGAAGCGATTGTAGAGGGAGAAATCAAGGCGCTTGTTGAAGGCTCGTTTGAATGGTTTATATTTACGACAGGAATAGGAACAGATAAGCTATATCAAACTGCTGTAAATATGGGGCTTGGTGAAAGATTTATAGATGCACTGAAAAATGCAAAAGTAGCGGCTAGAGGATATAAAACGGTAAATATGTTAAAAAAATTGGGGATTGCCCCTGATGTGAGAGATGATGATGGGAGTACAGCAGGGCTTATCCGACAATTGAAAAATGTTCAATTATATGGTTGTCACGTAGCACTCCAATTACACGGTGATCCGGCACCTGCCTTACTAGCCTTCCTTGAAGAACAAGGAGCTTCATATAAGGAAATCTTACCTTACAGACATACTCCTCCAAATCAAGAGGTTATGAAGCAATTGGTTGATGAAATTGTTAATGGAAAAGTAGATGCTGTTAATTTTACAAGTACACCACAGGCGAGGTTTTTGATGGCTTACGCAAAGGATCAAGGCTTAGAAGAAAAAGTATTACATGCCTTTTCAACTAACGTGATTGCTGTTTCAGTTGGTAAAGTAACTGCACAAGCCTTGAGAGAGGTTGGGATTGAACGTATCGTTATCCCGGAAGAAGAGCGAATGGGAAGTGCAATCATTGCTCTTGTTCATTATTTTCAAGAGAAATAAGGTAAAGGGAGGTCATTATTTAAAAGATGATGACCTCCTTTTTTATTTTGGCTATGTTAAAGCTCATTGTTGATTTTCTAGCGCCCGATTTATTGTGGTGAGTGTATGAGACTCCTTCCTAGAGAAGCGTGAAAAGGGAGAGCCTACAGGCGCTAACCTTAAAGGAGGCCTGGACCTCTCGTGGAAAGCGAACGTTGCAAAAGGAAATAAACAAGGTTACCAGCGCCTTTATTTTGATTTATAGTAAT
Source organism: Metabacillus niabensis (assembly GCF_902829255.1). Classification (GTDB taxonomy): domain Bacteria; phylum Bacillota; class Bacilli; order Bacillales; family Bacillaceae; genus Metabacillus; species Metabacillus niabensis. The sequence goes on from NZ_CADEPK010000031.1 coordinate 17,102, forward strand.
AAAACTCAATGTTTTCATTTGGCTAGAAAATAATCATTAGTACCTTGCAATGTTCACTAGTAGATGTTATTATATAGCTTAGTTGGAAGCAATTGTTATTTTTGGTCTGCTAGTGAACAATATACAGTAGTGAACAACATATAATAGGAGATGACCAAAATGAATGTGCAATTTAAAAAAGGGGTACTTGAGCTTTGTGTTCTAGTTTTAATATCTAAAAAGGATCAATATGGATATGAATTGGCTCAAAATATATCGAAGCATATTGATGTAGCGGAAGGAACTTTATATCCTCTCTTAAGAAGATTAACGAAGGAAGATTATTTCACTACTTATTTAGTTGAATCTACCGAAGGACCATCACGTAAATATTACACATTGACTAAAAAGGGCAGAGACTATATGGAACAATTAGTCACTGAATGGCGGCAGTTCCGCAGAAGTGTAGATACATTAATTGGAGAGGAGTTGGGAAGAAATGAATAAAGTTAGTTTTCTTAATGAGCTTTCTAACCAGTTAAAGAAAATACCTCGAAGTGATCGTGAAGATATTCTCTATGACTACGAGGAACATTTTCAACTAGGCTTAGAAACTGGAAAATCAGAGGAAGAAATAGCTGAAGACTTAGGAAATCCGAAGGTAATAGCAAAGGAGCTATTAGCAGAATATATGATAACTCAAGCAGAGAGTGACCAATCCGTTACAAATATTTCACGTGCTATCTTTGCAACAATTAGTCTAAGCTTTTTTAACCTCATTTTCTTACTTGGACCGATTGTAGCAATTATCGGGGTATATATTTCATTAGCTGCAAGTGCAATTGCGTTCACTCTTTCGCCGTTATTATTAATTGTTTCAGTCATATTTAATGGTACAGAAGGTATACTTTTACAATTTTTTATTACTTTAACATTGTGCGGCATTGGTATTTTATTAAGTATTGCTTCCATTTACATTGGTAAATTTCTATATAGCGTTATGGTGAAATATGTTAAGTTTAATGTGCGTATTATCAAGGGGGGAACGAATAGATGAAAAAAATCCTATTAGGTGCTTTGCTCGCAATCGTTATCGGGATAGTAGGCATGTTCTCAGTTGGGGGGAATGTATTTTCACAAAGTCATTATGTAGAAATAGATGAAAAAAAGACGTTAAAAGCAAATCAAATTAAAGAGCTCGAAATTAACGGAGACGTTGTTGATGTACACATATCTGAAAGTAAATCCGATGAGATCGACATTCACTTTTATGGTGATGTCGGAGAAAGGCTAAAGGACCAAATTCAATTTGAAGTAGAAGAAAAGGCATCTAAAGTTGAAATTACTGTTGACCAGAAAAATAAATGGTTCGTGCAAATACCATTTATTTATGATGAAATTAACAGTGAAAGAAAGCTAGATATAAGTATACCAGCTAAACTTTTAAAAACATTGGATGTAAAGTCGGATATTGGTAACATATCAATTGAAGATGTACAGCCATCAACCTTAATAGCTCGTAGTGATACCGGAGAAATCGATGTTCAAAATTTCGCTGGAAAAGGTCAGTTTACATCTGATATTGGGGATATCTCTTTAGAAAATATTAGTGGGAAAGTAGAGGCAACAACTGATACTGGAGAGGTTGAGCTTCAGTTAATGAATCTTTCGGATGATATAGAATTAAATTCGGATGTAGGGGATATTAAGGTTGTCGTTCGGGGTGAAGCAAAGAACCTTTCCCTTGATTTAAATAGTGAAATTGGTGACGTAACAGTGGCGGGCTTTGACGGCTTTCAAAATAGCTCATCTAATAGTGTGATTACAAATATTGGTGCGGGTGGTCCGATCATAAAGGCTAAAACTGATGTAGGCGAAATAGAAGTTGTAAAGCAATAACAAGATTAGATGAAAGAGAAGGTGGTTTAAAATACAAGGTTCAGACTCCTCAAACACAATATGTAATAGTTTTTATTATATACCAGTGTTTGTTAGAGGGGTCAGAGCCTTTTGAGTCACCAACTTTTTATTTATAAATTTATGTTAAATCATAGAGCGGATTTCTTTTGTTAGCGCTTAACATCCTCTATAATAAGCATGTACATATGTAATTCATAACATAAATAGGGATGTGGGAAATATGAAATATCGTCAATTGGGGAATACGGATTTAAAAATTAGTGAACTTAGCTTTGGAACATGGGCGATAGGTGGATCATGGGGGAAATCCGATGACCAAGAAGCATTAAAGGGCTTGGAAAAGGCCATGGATGCAGGTGTTAACTTCTTTGATACGGCGGATGTCTATGGAGATGGTCATAGTGAGGAGCTACTAGCAAAGGCAACAAAAGGCAAAGAAGATAAGGTTTATATTGCAACGAAATTCTGCCGTGCTGGAGATATTCGCGATCCGAAAACATACTCCGAGGAAGCGGTAACTGCTTATTGTGAAGCAAGCTTAAAAAGATTACAGCGTGAAACGATCGATCTTTATCAAATTCATTGTCCGCCAATGGAAATTTTGCAATCTGGACAAGTGTTTGCCGTGTTAGATAAGCTACAACAGCAGGGGAAAATTAGACATTATGGGGTAAGTGTCGAAACGATTGATGAAGGCTTGTTTTGTATAGAACAGCCGAATGTAAAGGCATTGCAAGTGATTTTTAATATTTTCCGTCAAAAGGCTATTACTGAATTACTTCCACAAGCAAAGGAGAAGGGTGTTGGCATTTTAGCTCGTGTACCGTTAGCAAGTGGCCTATTGACAGGTAAATTTACGAAGCAGGCAACATTTGAAGCAGATGATCATCGTAACTTTAATCAAAATGGCGAGCATTTCAATGTTGGTGAAACCTTTGCTGGTATTGAATTTTCTAAAGGTGTTGAACTAAGTGAACAGCTTAGCTGGATCGCTGAAGGCAGAGAAAATATGACAAGAGCTGCCTTACGCTGGATCCTCGACCATGAAGAGATTACTACCGTTATTCCTGGATTTAAAACCGTTAAACAGGTTGAGGACAATTTACAAGCAACAGCGGTTCCAGCCTTTAGTAAGGACGAACGAAAGCGATTGGCAGATTTTTACCAACAGGAGATTCATCCAAATATTAGAGGTGCTTATTAAGTTGTTAATCAGTTAAAATATCGATTCATTCCCTTTTCGTGTAACAGTAAGCTCTGTTACACAAAAAGGGTTTTTTTATTTACCTAGTTAAAGCCTGCCGAAGGTGACTGTAACAACGCTTTTTCTTCCTCATTAATTAGCAATCTTTACAAGTTAATATATAGTCTCCGATAGCCGATATATGCAGTAGCTAACTATTTTATCCTAGGGGAGACATCGACATGAAATTGCTAAAAAACTTAAATATTACAAGGAAGCTATTAATCATTATTATTGTAAGCACCTTGGGACTTAGTTCTGTAGGTATTCTAGGAGTAAGCTATATTAAAGTTATGGCCCAAGGATCAGAAATTATGTATAAAGAAAACTTGCTTCCGCTTAACAAAATTATGCAAATTAGGGTAAATGCTAGAGCGAGCGATGCCTATACACTAGAGCTCTTAGTTACAGAGGATCCCGAAAGAAATAAAGAATTAATTGATGAAATTGCCTCTGCCTGGGAAGAAATTGATGGGTTAATTTCTGAAATTGAAGGTACTAAGTTAACAAAGGAACAACAAAATTTAGTAGAAAAATACAAGGAGCAGGCAGCAGCATTAAGCAGTAGCCGAGATAAAGTTATGAATCTCGCGGTTGAAAATAAAAATGATGAGGCATATTCAATCTACTTACAAGAGGTTGAGATAAATCGCGCGGCATTAAATGATACGCTAAAGGAACTACAGAAAACGAACATTACAAATGCTGAATCAATAAATACTCTTAATCATGAAAGTGAAAAAGAAATCGTTATTTTTGTAACAGTTATTATCCTTGTAGCTCTTATATTATTAGTTATTTTAAGCGTAGTAATTGCACGGATGATCGTTAGACCAATTAAAGAAGTTAAAGGTTTGCTTACTGAAGCAGAAAATGGTGATTTTACAGTTAAAGGTAGTTATCAGTCTAAAGATGAAATTGGTGAACTTACAACCTCCTTTAACAATATGACGAATACATTACAATCTGTTTTTACAACAGTCCAGGATTCATCACAGCAAGTTGCATCAGCTTCTGAACAATTGAGCGCTAGTGCTGAGCAAAACAGTAAAGCGAGCGAGCATATTACGTTAACAGTACAGGAGCTTGCATCAGGATCTGATAAACAGGTTGATAAAGTCGCAGATAGCTCTAAAGTGATTACAGAAATAACAAATCATACAAAAACCATTGCAGACCATACGGAAAAAATCACGAAAGATGTGTTGCACGCTTCTGAAATGTCATTAGAGGGAAATCAGGCTATTAAAAAAGTAAATGAACAAATGAATTCAATTTACGAGAATGTAAATAGTCTTTCTGAAGCGATTAAAGGTTTGAATGATCGTTCTAATGAAATAGGACAAATTACAAATGTCATAACAGGAATATCTGCACAAACGAATTTATTGGCATTAAATGCTGCTATTGAAGCTGCAAGAGCTGGTGAACATGGAAAAGGGTTCGCGGTTGTTGCGGATGAAGTAAGAAAGCTTGCAGAAGAATCAACTAGTTCTACAGAAAAAATAGCCCAGCTAATTCAGCTAATCCAAAGCGATACAGATAAGACAATACAAACAATGAAAAAAGCAGCTGAAGAGGTATATTCCGGACTTAATGTTGTTCATGTAGCAGGAGATTCCTTCCAAAAAATTGAACTAGCGGTTAATGGAGTAGTTTCACAGATTGAAGATATTTCAAGATCGCTAAAAAAACTAGCAAATGGAACAGATATCGTTAATGAATCAATTCAAAATGTTAGTGATGTTGCTAAAGAATCAGCCATGATCACGCAAAATATTTCTGCAGCGACAGAAGAACAGCTAGCATCAATGGAAGAAATCTCCTCTTCCTCGCAGTCACTTGCCAGATTAGCTGACGATTTACAAATTGTTATTAAACAATTTAAAATCTAGTCTGTTCTTTTCAGTTTATATATAAAAACGAATGAATTGAAGAGCACAATGGTTAAAAAGCAGAAAGGGTCAGTCCCCACAATTAGAGTGAGGGACTGACCCTTTATAATTTGCAGATTAAAGCACACTCTCCTTTGCAAAAATGAGAAGGATGCTTAATACTTAGTTTGATTCTTTTAACTCCTTAATAGCTGGAGAAGATTTTCGATGGAGCACGAATTTGTACATAACAATGACGACAACCATAAAGATGGCAGCATAAAAATAAAGATGACCGTAGCCAAGCTCTGCTGCAACAAGTCCTAATAGGTAAGATCCAATAGCTATTCCAGTATCAAATAGAGTAAAGAAGGTTGCGGTAGCATGACCGCTTCGATTTCTGTCTGTTGATTGAATAGCAAGGGTTTGTAAAGATGGAACGACCGTACCATAGCCCAATCCAATAAATGCACCTGATAATAGGAGTGTAAATGTGGAATTTGCCATGCTTAGTATGATCATACCAATTAAAAACAGGGCAAATGCCGGATACATGACAATATGAGGCCCCTTTTTATCAAATAATTTTCCACTAAACGGACGAGCGATAAGCATAACAACGGCAAAGACAACAAAGAAAAAGCTAGCAGCATCTAATAAATTTAGTTCCTTTGCATAGATAGAAAGAAACGAAAGAACACTTGAGTAAACAAAGGCTACTAAACTCCCAATAAATGCAACAGGAAATGCTCTTTTATCAATTAAATCTGAAAGTTGAAGTCGTTTTTTCACTCGGTTTTGATCAGGCTGTTCAATATTGAACTTGCTTGTAGCTGTAAAGATAACACCAGCAGTAATTAAGATTGCTAATATAAGGAATAATACCGTGAAAGATGTAGCTTGAATGAGTGAAAGAGAAACTATAGGCCCGAATACGACAGCTAGATTTGTGGACATAACAAAATATCCAAGACCTTCTCCACGTCTTTTGTGTGGAACAAGATCAGCTGCTATAGCTCCTGTTGCGGTTGTTGCAATACTAAACCATATCCCTTGGAAAAAGCGGAGTGCTAATAATAATGGATATTGCTGAACCCATAAGTATAAAAACGAGCATATTGTAAAGAGTATTAGACTTACCATGAGCATTCGTTTTTTACCGTAATCATCTAAAAGCTTACCAGAAAATGGCCTAACGACGATTGCTGATAAAAGGAAAATGGTTACGATTAAACCTGCATCAACCTCTGAACGATGTAGCTCATCGACAACATAGATAGGCAATGAGGTAAGCAGGCCATAAAACGCCGTAAAGATAAAAAAGTTGCTTAGAAAAATACTTATAAAGTTTTTCGTCCAAATTGGTTGTTTTGTTTCATTTCCCATTTAGATAGATTCCTCCTTCTCAGTTGTAATTGGCCCAAGTTTGTTTAAAAAGGAATAAAAAATCGTAAGCTCTTCCTTTGTTAAATGTTGAGTCATAGTTTGCTCAAATCTTTTTACTTCTTTTTCTACTAATGGAAGCTGTTCGATCGCCTTTTCAGTAAGAGAAACAAGACGCTCCCGTTTATCACTTCCTTGTGTCCGTTTAATCCAGCCGCTTTCTTCAAGCTTTGCCAGAGTTCGTGTAACGGTCGGGGCCTCGACAACAAGATAACGCCATATTTCACTCTGTGTCATAGGACCATTATTCTTAATACAGTAGAGTATTGACCATTGTGAGCTATACAATCCAAATTGCTGTAAATGTTCATTTAGCACCTTAGTCATCGCTCTAGTCTTTTTATAAAGGAAGTGAAACAATTGGTTTGTATTTTCCATAGTTTTACACCTCAATTTATTTACCTAGGTAACTATTTTATGATACCAGATAATTTTTATTTGTAAAGCAAAGCTGTTCTTAAAAAAGAAAGCTGACGATATTGTCAGCTCAATGTTATATAATATTAGCAATTATTTGTTTGCATGATTGATCACTTGGCATTCTTTCTCCAGTTCGCTAACGGACAACTCATAAAGCTGTTTTTCAGAGCTTTTATAAATACCCGCTTGCAATAATTTATTAATTAGTTGTGTTTTTCTAAGCTCAATAAGCTTACGTAATTGAGTAGACATTCGATCACCGCCTCTAAAAGAAAATGATAATCATTATCAATTAGGATTATAACTGATAAAAGAAAACTTGTAAACTATTCCAATTAATAAAGAAGCCTTGGTCATATTCACCAAGGCTTAATTCATTCTTCTTTCCTATATCACATGATGAAAAAAGTCTTACCTGTATCAGGAAAGTGTTAAATTTTCACGGTATCCTGCTTTAAATTCCAAGATTTCTTCCAAGAATAGTTTGCGATTAATAAGATGATAAATGCAGCAAAGGCAACGATCGAAAACGTAATGAATCCTGAAGCATACGAACCTGTCATTTCCTTAAGTGTACCTAAGATATTTGGCAGGAAGAATCCACCGATACCGCCTGCAGCCCCTACAATACCTGTTACCATCCCAATTTCTTTTTGGAAACGTTGTGGAACTAATTGGAAAACTGCGCCATTTCCCATTCCGAGACACATCATACCGACAAATAAAAGTGCAGTAATAGCAATTAGTGGTGGCAACTGACTAACGCCAATCATACAAGCAGCGACTCCGATAAATAGAATAGCAAGTACTTTTACCCCGCCAATTCGATCAGAGATATAACCTCCGACCGGTCTGAAAAAGCTTCCCGCAAAAACACAAATTGTAACGAAATCACCAGCCTGAACGCTAGACAGTTGATATTGATCGACAAAGAACATACTTAGGAAGCTTGATAGCCCGACAAATCCTCCGAATGTAACACTGTAGAGCAAGCAGAAGAACCAAGTATCCCGAAATGCAAAAACTTTAAAGTAATTAGCTAATGGCTGTGGTGCAGGTTGTGTCGGTGCATCCTTTGCTAAAAGGAGAAAAAGTCCAAAGGTAATTAGTAAAGGGATAAGTGCAATACCCATGGTCATATGCCAGCCGAACTGCTCTGCTAAACGTGGACCGAATAATGTTGCAAGTAATGTTCCGCTATTTCCTGCTCCAGCAATCCCCATTGCTAATCCTTGTAGATGAGGTGGGTACCATCTGCTTGCCATTGGTAAGGCAACGGCAAAGCTGGCACCTGCAACACCTAATAAAATCCCAATCATATAAAGCTCGGGAAGTGTATTTCCAGCTAATAGTCCCCAGAGTAATGGAATAACCGTAATGCTCATGCCGATTGTGGCAGTTTTCTTCGGACCAATTCGGTCAGTTAAAATTCCTAGAACGATTCTAAAGAAAGAACCTGCAAGTATCGGAATGGCAACAATAAGTCCTTTTTGTGAAGGGGATAGTCCAAATTCCTCGGTAATGAATACACCAAGTGCACCTAGAATAACCCAAATCATGAAGCTTACATCGAAATATAGAAAAGCTGAAAACAATGTTTTCGGATGACCACTTGTCTTTAAATCAGAAAATTTCATATATATTTTCTCCTCTCATCTCATCTTTTCAATGCTCTTTGTATTTTCCTATCTCTGTCGCTAATATGTTGTCATTATAAATTGCTCCATTTAGAACGCAAAGCTATCTGTTAGGAAATATGACAGAGAATATTACAAAATATGCTTTTGTTTTTCGTGATATGGTAAATATTAGTAATGATTGAAGGTTTTACGTTAGAAAATATGACAACAAAACTCTTTAATAAGGAAAATTATGAAATAATGAAACTAAAATGAAGAAGACAGATTATGAATGTTGGAGGGTTAAGATGAGGCAGAGACTAGTCGTGGTCGGAAATGGTATGGCAGGAGTTCGCTGTGTTGAAGAAATCTTAAAGCGTAACTCTGAGCTATTTTCGATTTCTATTATTGGAAGTGAACCACATCCTAATTATAATCGGATTTTATTATCTTCTGTTTTACAAGGGGAAGCGTCATTTAATGAAATTACTATAAATAAACGTGAATGGTACGAGGAGAATGGGATTGACCTCTACACTGGAGAAACGGCAATAAAGATTGATTCGCAAAATAAGCAAATTACCACCAATCTTAATCGAGTGATTGCCTACGATAAATTAATCATTGCAACAGGATCGGAACCGTTTGTTCTACCCATCCCTGGTGTTGAAAAGGAAGGAGTTGTCACCTTTCGTACAATTGAGGATTGTAAAAAAATCATCGAATTGTCTAAAGGTCATAAGCAAGCAGCCGTGATTGGAGGGGGAGTGTTAGGGTTAGAGGCAGCAAGGGGTCTCGTGAATCTAGGCTTGAAAGTGAAAGTCGTTCACAATATGGATTACTTGATGCAACGACAGCTTGATCCAACCTCATCAAAAATGCTGCAAACAGTCCTAGAACAGCAAGGAATTGAATTCTATTTAGGCAAAGTAACGGAAAAAATAGCAGGGGAAGAAAGAGTTGAAAAACTTGAGTTTACGGATGGAACAGAAATTGAGGCGGATTTAGTCGTTATGGCTGTTGGGGTGAAACCTAATATAGGCCTAGCGAAATGCAGTGGTATTGAGACAAGTCATGGAATTATTGTTAATGATTATATGGAAACAAGAACAGCTGATATATATGCGTTGGGTGAATGTGCCCAGCATAATGGCATTGTTTATGGGTTAGTGAAGCCGTTGTATGAGCAAGGCCAAGCGTTAGCGAACCATCTTTGTGGAATTGAAGAACAAGGGTATCAAGGATCGATTTTATCAACGAGCTTAAAGGTGCCAGGTGTTGAGCTCTTTTCTGTTGGAGATTTCACTGAGAATGAAACATCAAAAATGGTGAAATTAGAAAATCAATTAGAAGGCATTTATAAAAAAATTGTTTTTCAAGGAGATATTATCGTGGGCGCGGTCCTTTTTGGAGAAACAACTTCTGGGTCTAAACTGCTTGATCTGATTGCCAAAAGAAAACATGTAAATGATGATGAGAAACGTCAATTGCTTCAAATAAATGAACGTGGGCCAACGTTATTTAAGCAAATGCCGCAAAGTGAAATGATATGTAATTGTAATGCTGTATCAAAGGGAACCATTATGGAGGCTGTACTTCAAAAGGGATTAACGACTGTTGACGAAATAAAGCAATGTACGAAGGCATCCGGCTCGTGTGGAGGCTGTAAGTCAATGGTGGCAGGTTTGCTCACCTATATTAACAGTGATGAATGCGATGAAACAATTGAGCAAAACACATTGTGCAAATGTACGGAATTGACGGAAGATGAAGTTGTTTACCAGATTCAGCAAAAACAATTATCTTCATTAGAAGATGTATTTACTGAGTTGAATTGGAAATCTGAAAATGGCTGTAGCACCTGTATTTCTGCAATTCGTTATTATTTGGCAATGATATACCCAGGGCATGACAGGTCGATTAAAAAGGATATCGTAAATGCTCAGCTCGAGGAAGATGGTACTTATTCACTTGTCCTACAAATGTATGGGGGCATGACAAATGTAAATGAATTACAAATGATAACAAATGTAATGAAAAAGTACCAAATACGTGAGGTGGGATTAACAGCAGAGCAACGATTTCAATTAAAGGGGATTCAAAAGGAAGTCATTCATGCTGTATGTACAGAATTGAAGATTCCCTCAATCCCAGCTTTGGATAATACCATTCGTTACGTTAATACATTTTTTGGAGAAAGACTTTGCCAATGTAGCAATGAAAAATCAAAGCAATTGGCAATTGAAATTGAAAAGGAAGTCGGCCAAATATTAACGCCACATCTTGTCATTATTGGATTTTCCGCCTGTAAGCACCAGGAAAAGGACTTAATGATAAAGGATATTAGCATCATTGGCAACAATGGAGGATGGGAAATTTATGTTGGCGGAAGTACGGGGCAACATATTCAGCAAGGGGAACTATTGACGGTTACAAAAAATCTCCATGAAGTAAAGCTGTTCTTAAGCGGATTTGTTCAATATTATCGAGAAACCGGGAATTATCAGGAGCCAATTTATGAATGGATTAAGAGGGTTGGGATGATTCATATCCGAGAGGTCTTATTCGAAACGTCATTATGTAGGCAATTAGTTGAGCGGTTGGAAGAGGATAGAGCCGTAAGTTTAGAATATGTGACGAAATAATTAAGAGATTAAGAGAATAGGGATGATGCGTTTTGACAGAACTATTATTAAAATACTTTCGAACGAAGCAACAAGAGGTCCAATCAGAAAAGGTTTATGATACACAATGCCCGTTCTGCAGCATGCAATGTAAAATGCAATTAATTGAGCAATCAATCGTTTCAAGGAAGAAGTATACAACAATAGGAGTAGATAATCCTACATCGGAGGGAAGAATCTGCATTAAAGGAATGAATGCCCATCAGCATGCACTTCACCAGGATCGGATTAAATATCCATTGCTTAAAGTAAACGGTGAATTTGTTCGGATCTCATGGCGGGAGGCATTAGCTGTGATTAAGGAAAAGTTCACTGATATTCAGGTAGCAGATGGTACAAATGCACTTGCGGTTTACGGGAGTGCTTCTATTACAAATGAAGAAGCTTATTTACTAGGGAAGTTTGCTAGAGTGGCACTTACGACTCGCTACATCGATTACAATGGCCGCTTGTGCATGTCAGCCGCGGCTACTGCAGCGAACCAGACGTTCGGGATGGATCGTGGAATAACAAATGCATTAACTGAGGTTCCAACAACACGTGTCATTATATTAGCTGGAACAAATATAGCAGAATGCCAACCTACAATTATGCCATATTTTGAAAAAGCAAAAGAGAACGGTGCTTATATTATCGCGATTGATCCACGGGAGACAGCAACGACACAAATCGCTGACTTACATTTAAAAGTTAAGCCAGGGATGGACGCTGCCTTAGCAAATGGATTATTAAAGGTCATCATCGAAGAAAATTTAACTGATGAACAATTCATTCGTGATCGTGCTACAGGCTTTGCTGAAGTAAAGGAATATGTGCTTTCTCAATCATTAGATGAAATTGCAGAATTAACAGGTGTTCCAAAGGAGCAAATTGAAACGGCAGCGATAAAGTTTGCAAGTGAGGAAACAGGAATGCTATTTACGGCTAGAGGCGTCGAACAGCAAATTGATGGGACAGCAGCTGTAAGGAATTTACTTAATGTGTTAATTGCAACAGGGAAAATTGGTAAGCCTTCATGTGGATATGGGGCGATTACTGGTCAAGGCAATGGTCAGGGAGCACGTGAACATGGACAAAAGGCTGATCAACTACCAGGATATCGTTCAATCGAAAATGAGGAGCATAGAGAATATATAGCATCTGTTTGGGGGATCAACAAAGAGGATATACCACGTAAGGGTGTTTCGGCATTTGAAATGTTTAAGAAAATTGATGAGGGAGAAATTACAGGAATGCTCCTCATGTGCTCAAACCCTGTTGTTTCAAATCCAAATGCCAATTTTGTAAAATCGGCGTTAAAAAAGTTGAAATTTTTAGTCGCTATCGACTTATTCGTCTCGGAAACAGCCGAATATGCAGACCTTATTTTGCCGACCTCCTCTTATTTAGAGGACGAAGGAACAATGACGAATCTCGAAGGGAGAGTCATTCTTAGAGAGGCAAGTCGACCATGTCCAGGAGAAGTAAAGCATGATTGGGAAATTATTTGCGAGATTGCGAAGGTATTAGGGAAAGGACAGTATTTTCCTTACAAAAAGGCAGAGGATATCTTTAATGAGTTGCGTATCGCTAGTAAGGGAGGGATTGCTGATTATTATGGGATTACGTATGACCGAATTCGAAAGGAAAAGGGCATCTTATGGCCATGTCCAGATGAAACCCATGGTGGAACTGCTCGATTATTTGAGCATTCCTTTGCACATCCAGACGGAAAGGCAAAGATGGTTGTAGTAAGTAATAGTTCACAAATCCCCAAAGAAAAACCATCGGAGGAATACCCCCTCTATTTAACGACTGGCAGAGTGGTGTCACATTATTTAACAGGAGTCCAAACGAGAAAAAGTGCTGCTTTAGCGGCAAGAAATTTTGAATCATATTTAGAAATTCATCCAGAAACAGCAAGAAAATATCAAATTGAAAATAATCGTCTTGTTACAGTAACTTCTAAGCGGGGAAGTATCGTAGTTAGAAGTAAATGGTCAGATAAAATTAGACAGGATACAGTCTTTGTTCCATTCCATTGGGCAGATAGCCAAAATGTAAACATGTTAGTTGGCGAGGATTTAGATCCTTTCTGCAAAATGCCGGGATTTAAAGTGAGTGCAGTAAAGGTTGTTCCAAATTAATGTATGTAGAGAGGGTGGCTCAAAAACAAAGGTTTTAGACCCCTCAAACACAATATATAGGCTAATGATAAGGTTAGTTTACTATGTACGAGTGTTTGTTGGAGGGGGCAGTCCTTTTTGTGTCACTCTCTTTATTTGCTTTCGAGGTAAATAGGGCTTGTATGTCTCAAAACAAGAAATATGAGATTCATCTCCGAATGAAATAAACCATGTTAGAAAATGTAACATGTAAGTAAAATATTGCAATTTACCGTGTTATAGTAAAGGAAACTTTCTAGGGGAGGAACTACAGGTGGAAAAAAAGAAGCTAGTTCTTATTGGGAATGGAATGGCCGGGGTTCGAGCAATCGAAGAAATACTAAAAATTTCAAAAGATATATTTGATATTACAATCTTTGGCAGTGAGCCACATCCTAATTACAATAGAATCCTTTTATCGAAGGTATTACAAGGTGATACAAATGTGAGTGATATTACCTTAAATGATTGGGATTGGTATGAGGAAAATGACATTACCCTTTATACAGGAGAGACAGTGACCAAAATCCAAACAGAGAAAAAAGTTGTCGTATCTGATAAAGGAAGAATCGTACCTTACGATGAAGTCATCGTTGCAACGGGCTCAGTACCATTTATTTTACCACTTCCAGGAGCTGATAAAGAAGGAGTAACAGCCTTCCGTGATATTAAGGATACAGATATCATGCTAGAGGCTTCGAAAAAATATAAAAAGGCAGCGGTTATCGGCGGGGGGCTACTTGGATTAGAAGCAGCTCGTGGATTATTGAACTTAGGAATGGATGTAACGGTTATCCACATTGCCCCAACGTTAATGGAGCGCCAATTAGATGAAACAGCAGGGAAGCTTTTGCAAAGGGAATTAGAAAAGCAAGGAATGAAGTTTTTATTAGAAGCAAGCACTCAAGAAATTTACGGGGAGGAACGCGTAGAAGGCTTAAAGTTTCAAGATGGATCACAGCTTGAAGCAGATTTAGTTGTCATGGCTGTTGGGATCAAGCCGAACGTCGAGCTAGCAAAGGAAAGTGGCTTAACCGTTAACAGAGGAATTGTTGTAAATGATTATTTGCAAACAAATGTGCCTCATGTGTATTCAGTTGGTGAATGTGCAGAGCATAATGGGATTCCATACGGATTAGTTGCGCCATTATATGAACAAGCAAAGGTGCTTGCTCATCATATTTGTGGAAAAGAAACAGCTCCATACAAAGGCTCAGTCTTATCTACTCAATTAAAGGTTTCTGGTGTTGAAGTATTCTCAGCAGGTGACTTTATTGAAGGTGATGATAAAAAGGCGTTAAAAATCTTTGACGAGCAAGATGGAGTATATAAGAAAATTGTCTTAAATGGAAATAAAATCGTCGGAGCGGTTTTATTCGGAGATAGCAAAGAGGGAAATCGTCTATTCTCGATGATTAAAAAGGGAGCAGACATCTCTGATACAGAGAAAATTACAATATTACAGCCAATTGGCGAAGAAGCTGGTACTAGTTTAGTTGCAGCAATGAGTGCGGATGAAATTATTTGTGGCTGTAACGGTGTTTCAAAAGGTGCCATTGTCCAAGCAATTCAAGAAAAAGGCTGTACATCTGTTGATGAGATAAAAGCGTGTACGAGTGCATCACGTTCATGTGGTGGCTGTAAGCCGTTAGTGGCAGATGTTCTTCAGCTAACACTTGGATCTGAGTTTGATGCATCTGCACAAAAAGAGGCAATTTGTGGCTGTACATCATTATCAAGAGATGAAATTGTCGAAGGTATTAAAGAAAAAGGATTAACACATGTAAGAGAGGTTATGAATGTACTCGGCTGGGAAACAGAAGAAGGCTGTTCAAAATGTCGCCCTGCTTTAAACTACTACCTAGGAATGATTCATCCGAAAGAATATGAAGATGAAAGAGAATCTCGTTTTGTCAATGAAAGAATGCATGCAAATATACAAAAGGACGGAACGTATTCAGTTGTACCGAGAATGTATGGCGGTGTAACAAATGCTAAGGATTTACGTCGGATTGCAGACGTTGTCGAGAAGTATGATATTCCATTAGTGAAGGTGACAGGTGGTCAACGTATTGATTTACTTGGTGTGAAGAAGGATGATCTGCCAAAGGTTTGGGAAGACCTCGATATGCCTTCAGGTTTTGCTTATGGAAAATCACTTCGAACAGTAAAAACTTGTGTCGGTGAACAATTTTGCCGCTTCGGTACTCAAGATTCAATCGGATTAGGAATTGAACTTGAAAAGAAATTTGAAGGATTACAAACACCACATAAAGTGAAGATGGCTGTATCGGCATGTCCGAGAAGCTGTGCGGAATCAGGCTTTAAAGATATTGGCTTTATCGGCATTGACGGTGGCTGGGAAATTTATGTTGGCGGAAATGGCGGTACCCATGTCCGTAGTGGAGACCTTCTATATAAAGTGAAAACAGATGAAGAGGCTATGGAGATTACAGGTGCATACTTGCAATATTATCGTGAAACAGCAAATTATTTAGAACGTACATCTGCATGGATTGAACGAGTTGGCTTAGCGCATGTCCAATCTGTACTAGACGATAAAAACATGCGAAAAGAATTGAACGAACGTATGGATGAAGCCTTATCTGTTTATAAGGATCCTTGGAAAGAGATTATTGAAAATGAAAAAACAACAAAACAACTATTCCAAACGGTTGGGATGTCGTAATAACCTAGGAGAATAATTTTCAGAATCTTAAGTTAATGGGTGCGAGCTTTGATTACTGTGTCTCACCTTTATTTTAAAAAGGTGAGACACTTCCGATTATTAAAATTCAAATTAGCCTTTAGTTAAATATCTAGCTCTAGATTTACTACTGCTAAATCCTTAAAAGTGAAAGAGGGCATTGACGATTGCAGTTTTATTTAATAGTCTAGGAGGAATACGTGATATGAAAGAGTTAACAAAATCGAAAATATATGTGGGAGCTTTATCCGAATTACCTGAACGTGTAGGGAAGACGGTTCAGCTTGAAGCGGAAAAAGAAGTGGCTGTTTTTAAACTTTCGAATGGGAAAGTGAAGGCTGTAGAAAACAAATGTCCTCATAAAGGTGGCGTATTAAGTGAAGGGATTGTTAGTGGTGAGCATGTTTTCTGCCCGATGCATGACTGGAAAATATGCCTTGATGATGGGAAGGTTCAAGAACCAGATTTTGGCTGTGTAAAAACATATGCAACGTTAATTGAAGATGATGATGTTTATCTTTTAGTATAGAAAAGAATCAAAAAGTAACAGAGCATGTAACTTGATTGGGTCTGACCTCTCCCCACAATTTAGCTCGGTGTGGCGAAATTGTTGGCAAGGGTTGGCCCTCTCTCTTTTTATTAGCGATAACGGGCAAAAGCCCCATCTCGAAACCGAAGTAGGTTAGGTGGGATTTATTGCTCAGAGGATCCCTATTAGTTCACCTTGCAAGCATGACGTTTTACTTTATTACTTACAGGAGGTAATGGAAAATGGGGGAAGGCAAAGTATATTTAGTTGGTGCTGGGCCTGGGGACAGTGAATTGATTACTGTTAAAGGTATGGAGGCGTTAAAGCGAGCGGATGTTATTCTTTATGACCGTTTAGTGAATCCGAAGCTGCTGCGTTTTGCTCCGGCAAATTGCGAACTAATTTATTGTGGTAAATTACCAACAAGACATTTTATGAGACAAGAGGAAATTAATCATGTTTTAGTCGATAAAGCACTGGAAGGTTTAACAGTTGTTCGATTAAAAGGCGGTGATCCAAGTATATTTGGTAGGGTAGGTGAGGAGGCAGAGGCTCTAGCAAATGCCCATATTTCCTATGAAATAGTTCCAGGAATCACATCGGGTATAGCTGCACCGTTATATGCAGGAATTCCAGTCACTCATCGTGATTATGCCGGATCCTTTGCAATGGTAACAGCACATGATAAATCGAAAAACGGCAAGCCTGATATTGATTGGGAAGGCCTTGCAAGAGGGGTTCAAACGATTGCCTTTTATATGGGTATTTCAAATCTTGAGCATATTTGCGAAAATCTTATCAAGCATGGAAAGTCAGCAGATACACCTGTTATCATCATTCGTTGGGGCACATGGAGTAGACAGGAAAGTGTTGTTGGAACCTTGTCGACAATATCTGAAAAGGTGAGAAGTGCAAACATTATCAATCCAGCTATTACACTTGTTGGGGATATCGTTGCATCAAGAGAAAAGCTGAAATGGTTTGAGAAAAAGCCGCTATTTGGCAAGCAAATCCTGTCTGTAAGTGGGTGTGTGGATGAAGCTGGATTAGCGAATAACATTGAAGCGCAGGGAGCAGATGTCATTGAATTCCCTAAATGGAAAACATCTGAACGTTATCTTGAAGTGAAAATAATGAATAATCTCGAAAACTATAAACGAATTTTGTTTACAACAACAGCATCTGTATCATATTTTTTCTCCTTATTAAGAAAGCATCAAATTGATATTCGTGAAATTCGCGCAAGCCTCTATTGTAAGGATTTTGCTACGATTCAAGTTTTAGAAGAAAGAGGGCTATTTGCAAAATTGGAGAACGAGATGACAAAGGAAGGGAAGCTGTTGCTTGTAGGTTCAAAGGAAAAAGCCGATCCATTATGGATGCTTGAGTATAAATATGGTGAGTATGATTATGCTGATGTGTATCAATCCATTATCGATGAAAGATATATCCCTGTCATAAAAAGAGCTGTTGAAGATGCTTCGATTACTTCCATCCTGTTTTCATCTAAGGATGCTGTTCAACTCTTTATGAAGGAAGCTGAAAAATGTGGACTTAGCAATCTCTTAGAGGATGAACATGTTGAACTTCTTTGTGTAACAAATGAAGCGAAGGAAGCAGCTAAAAATCATGGATTGAAAGCAAAAATATTGGATTACTTCGAAGTAACATATCCGGATAACGGTGCAACGGCAATTGCAACAACGAGTCTATAATAAGGCTGAATCAAATACAAGGAGATTGATTCAGCCCTTCTACTAAAACATGATATCAATATTCAATTTCTTCATAGTCCTTTGGTTGAGGAACAGGCTGCTCTTGGTTTTTTAGGTTGAACTCAGAAAGTGCTTCAGATTTTCGTTTGTAAATTTTCCCTTTAGGATTCGGTTTACCTTTGCCGTCGTTCATTTTCATTACCATCATCTCCTTGTTTCGTTTCTTAACAAATAGTTTATCCATAATAGGTTTTAACATGTTGGATAAATAAGTGTTATTTATTGTTAAAAATTTAAAAGGTCCGACGTTTGTCAGACCTAAAGGAAAGATGACTTTAAACTATGCTGTCTTACGGTAGTTCAAGTTTAGTTAAAGGTTTTTTAGCCGGTCCTTCGATTACTTCTCCTGCGATAGAATATCTTGAACCGTGGCATGGGCAATCCCATGTGCGATCACCGCTATTCCATTCAACCTCACAGCCCATATGTGTGCACGTCGTATCAACAAGGGAAATATCTCCCTCCCTATTCCTGTAGCACCCTGCCCGTCTACCTTCAACTACAACAATTGCCCCTTCATCTTTTCCAACATCTTCAATAAATTTTTCAGCAGTATCAAATTTACCTGCAATTAAATGCCCAGCTACATCTAGATTTTGCATAAGAAAGGTTTTAATGCTTGGATCTGCATAAAAGCGAGAAGGATCGTAAAGCTCCTTATAAGGATTTTCCTTTTCAAGAACAATGTCACATAAAATATGTGCGGCAGCCGTTCCGTTTGACATCCCCCATTTACGATACCCAGTTGCAACAAGAACGTTTGGATGATTTTCTGTAATTTGTCCGACATAAGGAACTTTATCTAATGTATAAAGATCTTGTGCAGACCAACGATACTTAATTTCCTCAATTCCAACTACTTGTTCGGCAAAATCCTCTAATGCTTTGTAATGCTTATAAGTTGAAGTGCCTTGTCCTGTTTTATGACCATCTCCACTAACTAACAGCAATTTTTCTCCATTCATAGGTGTATATCGAATCGAACGAGTAGGTGAATCGGCACTATAGTACATCCCACCTGGAAACTCGGTTTTTGATTTTATCCCTAGGACATAGGAACGTTCTGCATGTAATTTTGTAAAATAAAATCCTCGACCATCATAAAAAGGGAAATGGGAGCATGAGATAGCATAACGACAAGTTATTCGATTGCCATTACGTGTGATGACAGCAGGCTTTGTCGCTGATGTATCGATATCAACTGCCGTTGTATTCTCATAGATTTCGCCACCAGCGTTTGTAATTTCCTGTACTAGGACTTTTAAATAAGAAAGCGGGTGGAATTGCCCTTGCTCCTTCATCTTTATGGCGCCCTTAACATCAATCGGCAAGGCGATTTTATCGGTAAATTCACTTCTGATCCCTAGCTTTTGATATGCATCATATTCCTTTTCGATCTTCCGCAAATATTGATCACTGACAGCGTAAATAATGGCATCCTCTGTTGTTAAATCACATTCAATCCCAAGCTCTTTTACTGTTTTTCGAACAAATTCAAGTGCGTTTTGGTTTGCCTCATAATATTTCTGTGTTTTTTCGATACCAATATGTTGAATAAACTCATCATAGATAAGTCCATGCTGAGCGGTGACCTTTGCCGTCGTGTGGCCAGTTGTTCCATTAAATAATTCGCTTGCTTCAAGAATTGCAACCTTTAATCCGTTCTTCACTAGCAAATAGGCAGTAGTGATTCCTGTAATACCGCCTCCAACAATTGCGACATCAACGTCTATATCCTCTGATAGCTCTGGATAACGTTCAAAGCTTGTTGTGCTTCTCCAATATGATGATGGTTCAAACGGCATTTGCGCCTGATTAGTCATTTGTATCCTCCCTTTCCACGAACACGCTTCCGTTAGCATGAAAAAATCAATAATGAAACCGTGAAGCCATTTAAGATAATTTTTACCTATTGTGTAAAAAACATGTATTGTTCAGCATAATTTTTTCTTCTATATATAAAAGTCTTACGGCAACTACGTCTTAAGTCTTAGCTGAAAATAAAGCTAGGGCACGTTATTGGAAAAAGGAAATGTAGGTAAGATAAAGCTATAAACAAACACACTATCAACACCAATAAGCTGATAAGGCTAAGGTTGAGATAGATAATTGAAAAGGCGGTAACTATCACCGCTACATTTATAGAAAGGAGGAAAATAGGATGAAAAAATTTGGTTTATTTATTTTAGGTGGGGTGGCAGCGATTGTCCTCTTATCAAATTTGGCACCAATGATTGCTTTAGCCCTTAGTCTTACAGTGATGTACTTTTCATATAAAGGCTTTATGAAAACAGACTCAACTTTCACGAAAATTCTATTAGCCATTATCGGTGTTGTTGCCTTGTTTGCCTCAGCATCAAATTTACCGGCTGTTATAGGAGTAGTTGCAATCTATGTTCTATACGTTGTGTATAAGAAATGGAATAAAAAGCCGGAAGTTGAAAAAGTGTCAAATGAAAGTGATGACCCTTTTACAAATTTTGAAAAAGAGTGGAATCAATTAAAAGGAAATTACTAATCGGCATTAAACGTTCAAATAAAACAAGAGACGTGGTAACACACGTCCTTTATATAAAAGGAGAGAATAAAATGGCAAATATTTTTACTAGAATTAAAGATTCAATTGCAGCAGATTTACATGAAGCATTAGATAATAAGGAGCAAAAAAATCCAATTGCTGTGCTCAATCATTATTTAAGACAGTGTGAACAGGAAACTGAAAAGGTTCGCAAGCTAGTTGAACGTCAATACTTATTAAAGGAAGAGTTTAACCGTGAATATAATGAAGCTTTACGTCTAGCCGAAAAGCGTAAACGACAGGCGGAAATTGCAGAAAAAGCAGGTGAGGAAGAGCTTCATCAATTTGCAGTGAAGGAACACGTATACTACGAAGAGAGAGTTGGTCGATTAAGAGAATCTCTTCAGCAAACAACACATCAATTAGAAGAGCTAGAGCAAAAATATGAAGAAATGAAACATAAGCTAAAGGATATGCATATTAAACGCATGGAACTTATGGGCAGAGAAAATATTGCCCGCGCTCACTATCGTATGAACAAGGTAGTCGAAAATACAAACTACTCAACGAACTCTTATTCAAAATTTACAGAAATGGAAAACTACCTTGATCGCCTGGAGCATCAAGTAAATACGATGTATCATCGAAATACAATTGATGCAAGAATAGCTCAATTAGAAAAACAAATGAAAAATGAGGAAACTAGTACGATTTCTTAATCAAAACATGGTATCCTAATAAGGCGTAGGTAATCACTACGCCTTATTCATACTTAGTAAATAGTAGCAGATAAGCTACTCCATAATACAAGGTAAACACCTTCTATTATGGAGTAATTTATCTAGTATATTGACAAAAATCTGCTAAAAAATTATTTAAGAATATTTTAAAGTTCATTTTCTATAGATAAGCATGACGAAGAATTTTAACAAAATGAAAGGAGGGTCTATATGCTACGTAATATGAATACAGACTATTTAAATTGGATAGTGTTAATCGGAATTCTCCTCCTTTTATTAGAGGTAGTATTTTTTAATGGTGGCTTAATCATTGCCGTTGTTCTTTCAACTGGGTGTATCTATCTTGGTTCAAGATGGAAGCCTGGTTTTATGGGCAAGATGCTGTACTGGATAGGATGGATATGGTTAATCGTAACGGTATTAAATATGATAACGTTTCGGTACTTTTTCTGTGTTGTCCTTGTTTCGATAATTGTTCAATTTTTTCAATCACAAAAAAAGCCTAAGGAGATAAAGCCTGCTACCTTAGAGAATGTATCGAAGCCTGGGGAATTTCATAAGCAAGGCAGTTTATTTAAAAATAAGCTATTTGCTAATCAAACAACGCCTGAGCATGTATATGAATGGAATGACATCAATATTCAGGTCGGTGTCGGAAATACAATTATAGATTTAAGTGATACGGTTTTACCTAATGGAGAAGCGGTTATTTCAATTCGTAGCTTAATAGGTAATATCCAAATCCTTGTACCATATGAAGTAGAGGTTCAATTAAATCATTCCATCATCGTTGGATCTGTTACAATATTTCAGGAAAAAGAGCATAGAATTGTTAATGAGACAGTTGTCTACAAAAGTGGTGAATATGATCAGGCTGAGCAAAAGGTAAAAATAATCACCGCAGGTTTAACGGGAAAGCTTGAGGTGAAACGAGTATGAATATTATTTTACGTCAGCTCGTTTCAGCAATCATCTTTACAATTATTTTGTTCGTGTTATTTTCCTTCATGTATTTTATTGCCTTTCCGCTAGAAAGCTGGAGCTCTCTTTGGGAAAATAAGATTCTTGATTTTCCTTTTGTGTACATTGTGCCAAGTATTAGTATTTTACTTGGAGCATGCTATGGAGCACTAACAGGATACTATTGGAAGAAGCAATTATATACAGTAGAGACTGCTGTTAAAGAATTAGAAAAAGGTCGCCCTATTCCTATTGAACAGCAGGTGCTACCGGAAATTCATGATATTTGGGTTCGAATAGAAAAGATTCAAAAAAATATGTTGGAGCAAACAAAGCTATCGCAAAAGCTGGCAAATGAAAAAGCAGAGGATCATGAGAAAAGAGTACAAGAAATGGTTTCACAAGAAAGAAACCGCCTAGCTCGGGAGCTTCATGATTCTGTTAGCCAGCAATTATTTGCAGCTTCAATGATGATGTCTGCTATCACAGAATCAAAGCCATTATCAGATGACCGTGAAACGAAGCAGCTTAAATTAATTGAAGAAACAATCCAACAATCACAGCTGGAAATGAGGGCGCTGCTTCTCCATTTACGTCCTGCGGCACTAAAAGGAAAAACACTTCAAGAGGGTGTCGAGGAATTGCTTGTTGAACTCATGCAAAAGGTCTCAATGAAGATAAAATGGAAGGTCGAGCATATGCAGCTAGATAAAGGAGTCGAGGAGCATTTATTTCGGATTCTTCAAGAATCTGTATCAAACACACTCCGGCATGCAAAAGCAACAACATTGGATGTCCTGTTAATTAAGCGGGATGATTTTGTCATTATGAGGGTTTCTGACGATGGAGTTGGCTTTGAGGTTGATAATGAAGGAAAAACAGGCTCCTATGGCATGCAAAACATGTATGAACGAGCAATTGAAATTGGCGGAACGATAAAGGTAGTTAGCTTAAAAAATAAAGGTACACGTTTAGAGGTAAAGGTTCCAGTACTTAATGTAGAAGGTGAAGCAAATGATTAAAGTTGTTTTTGTTGATGATCACGAAATGGTCCGTATAGGGGTATCATCCTACCTATCTGCTCAACCGGATATCGAGGTAATTGGAGAAGCGGATAATGGAAAGGCTGGCGTTGAGCTTTGCTTAAGTTTACGTCCAGACATTATATTAATGGATTTAGTAATGAAGGAAATGGATGGAATTGAAGCAACAAGGCAAATTATTCAGTCATGGCCGGAAGCAAAAATCATAATTGTTACTAGCTTTCTTGATGATGAGAAGGTATACCCTGCATTAGAGGCTGGTGCAACAAGCTATTTATTGAAAACGTCCAAGGCTAGTGAAATTGCCAATGCTGTTCGGTCTACGTTCCATGGGCAATCGATATTAGAGCCAGAAGTTACAGGAAAAATGATGATGAAAATGCGACAAAAGGACGAAACGAAACTTCATGATCAGCTCACCTCCCGTGAAATGGAAATTTTAATGTTAATGGCACAAGGAAAGTCAAATCAGGAAATAGCAGATGAATTATTTATTGCTCTTAAAACAGCGAAAACCCATGTAAGTAACATTTTGAGCAAGCTAGAGGTACAGGACCGTACACAAGCGGTTATTTATGCCTTTAAGCATTCATTAGTCAAATAGTCGGTTTATATAAACATTTTATGTCATCAGATTAGATAAAGAGGAGAGACATACGATGCATCGAAATCAGGGATTATATAATTATTTAAATGAACATTCCTGGCAAATCACTGAGGATTGGTACAAACTAGTCAATGATGAAGATTCTGAATCGATTTACTCAACAACAGATCCAGAGATTATTCAATCATTGAAAGAGCAAAATCAAGATTATTTTCAACATTTACATAAGCTCTTTATTGAAAAGGAAGAGGATTTTTTTCGGGATTTTAAAATCTGGTCAGAGGAATTAGCAAAGGACCAAAAGCACTTAAAAACACCTGTTCAATATGTCGTACGGGAATTTATGAATTCTCAAGAAGTGTATATGAAATATTTAAAGGAATATTTTTCTTTAAATAAGGATAATGTTGCTTTGGATCAATTTTTATCTTGGATTGACTTAGTAAGAAGAGTCGTTAATTTATCAATTTACATTTATATCGAAGAAGCAAACCGAAATACGCTAAGGCAGCTTATAGCGCAAAAGGAAATTATTAATGAATTAAGCTCACCCGTTATCCTACTTCGAAAGAAAATTGCTCTCCTGCCACTTATTGGTGATATCGATACAGCACGAGCTAAAATCATTCTTGAAAACACGTTATCTCAATGTGCGGATTTGCGAATTGAGGATTTATGTATCGACTTATCAGGTGTCGCGATTATTGATACAATGGTAGCTCATGAAATATTCCACTTAATCCAAGCGTTAAAGCTCATTGGCGTTCGCTCAACATTATGTGGAATTAGACCGGAAATTGCCCAAACAGCGATTCAGCTTGGATTAGACTTTAGTCATATCCGTACAACAGCAACACTTTCACAAGCATTGGATCGGATTATAGCAGATTAAGCTATGTAAAAAGGTCGACTCTCTAATCGATTGTTACTCGATTAGGAGGGTCGACCTTTTATTAGAGTATATTCATCTTTTTGTCTACATAGATTTTCGCATTTATTATAAACTTTTCGCTGGTTAGAGCTAGAACTCCTTTTACTTTGCCCAGTCTTCGATATCCCAAACCTTTGTTACCCAATCTTCATAAAAGTCTGGCTCATGGCAGACGAGGACAACGGTACCTTTATATGCTTTAATTGCACGCTTTAGCTCTTCCTTGGCAGTAACGTCCAAATGGTTTGTAGGTTCGTCAAATAGTAGCCAGTTGCTTTCATTCATTTGCAATTTACATAAACGCACTTTTGCTTGTTCTCCACCACTTAACTGTGATAATGGACGAGAGATATGCTCGTTCTTCAAACCTGAACGTGCTAGCAGTGCTCTTATTTGATGCTGATCGAGATTTGGAAAGGCATTCCACACATCATCAATTGGTGTAATATCTCCTGCTTTTACCTCTTGTTCAAAATATGATGGAAATAAAAAGTCACCATGATTAATTGTTCCACCTAGTGGCTTCAGCTTGCCAAGGATTGTTTTCAGCAAGGTTGATTTCCCAATTCCATTACATCCAACAATCGCAATTTTATCTCCGCGCTCAATCGTCATCGTTAGCTTAGGAAGTAGTGGAGTGTCATACCCAATTTCAAGATCCTTCGCTTCAAATACATAGCGACTGCTGCTTCGGGACTCTTTAAATTCAAATGTCGGTTTTACTGCAGTTTCTGGACGGTCAATTCTTTCAATGCGGTCTAATTGCTTTTGACGGCTTTTTGCACGACCAGTTGTTGAATAACGTGCTTTATTTTTTGTGATAAATTCCTCTTGTTTTTTTATAAATTCACGTTGCTTTTCATAAGCTTGTAAATGTTGGTTTTTATTAATTTCAGCAAGCTCCAAAAACTTCTCATACGTTGCAGTGTATCGTGTGAGCTTAGAAAATTCTAAATGGAAAATAACATTTGATACACCGTTCATAAATTCAGTATCATGTGAGATTAATAGAAATGCATGTGGATAATCTTTTAAATAGTTACTTAGCCAGCGAATATGTTCAACATCTAAATAGTTGGTTGGCTCGTCAAGCAATAAGACATCAGGCTGTTCTAATAAAAGCTTTGCTAACAGCACCTTTGTTCGTTGCCCACCACTTAATGCTGAAACGTCGCGGTCTAGACCGATAGCATCAAGTCCTAACCCTCTTGCTGTTTCCTCAACCTTCATATCAAGTAAATAGAAGCCACCAGCATCAAGGCGATCCTGAATTTGTGCCATTTTTTCTAGTAGCTCCTCTAACTCCTCAGGCGATGCAGTTGCCATTTTATCTGTTACTTCATTTAGCTCCTTTTCCTGCTCGAATAAAGGAAGAAAAGCATCATTTAATATATCGCGAATCGTTTTGCCTTTTGTTAATACAGTATGTTGATCAAGGTAGCCATAACGAACTCCTGGAGTCCATTCGACACGGCCGGTATCGTAAATAAGCTGCCCTGTAATAATATTCATTAAAGTAGATTTTCCAACACCATTTGCCCCGACAAGTCCGACGCGTTCACCTGCTAAAAGACGAAGTGAAACATCTTTAAATAATGTACGGTCACCGAAGCTATGGCTGAGATTATCAATCGTTAATAGACTCATATTTTTTATCCTCCGTGAGTAAACAAGTATCTTTGCTCATTCTACTATTGTTTTATCCAATATGCTACTGGTAATCGAATGAAGTTAATCCGATTAGATTTCCTCGTTAATAACACCTATAATAGAGAAAGGACTATGAGTGAAAGGATGTTCATATGAGTAAAACAGTCGTTCTAGCTGAGAAACCTTCAGTAGGAAGAGATTTAGCTAGAGTGTTAAAATGTCATAAAAAAGGAAATGGCTTTTTAGAAGGTGACCAATATATCGTTACATGGGCATTAGGCCATCTCGTTACATTAGCCGATCCTGAAACTTACGGGGATCAATATAAATCATGGCGCTTAGAAGATTTACCAATGCTGCCACCACAATTAAAGCTTGTCGTAATTAAAAAAACAGGAAAGCAATTTCAGGCGGTCAAAGCACAGCTGCTTCGTAAGGATGTTCGTGAAATTGTCATTGCAACAGATGCTGGTCGGGAAGGAGAGCTTGTTGCTCGCTGGATTCTCGAAAAAGCACGGGTAAATAAGCCGATTAAACGATTATGGATTTCATCTGTAACAGATAAGGCAATTAAAGATGGCTTCAGACATTTAAAAAATGGCAAAGACTATGAAAATCTATATGCATCAGCAGTTGCCCGTGCAGAGGCAGACTGGTTAGTTGGGCTTAATGCAACCCGTGCCCTTACTACAAAATACAATGCTCAGCTCTCTTCAGGTCGTGTTCAGACTCCAACTTTAGCGATGATTGCTCAACGTGAAGAGGAAATCAAATCATTTAAGCCGAAAAAATATTATGGAATGAAGGCAGTTACGACAGCAGGTCTTGCACTCACCTGGCATGATGCGAAAACAAATGATACAAAAACTTTTACTGAGAAACATATTGATGAGAAGCTAGCTAACTTAAAAGGTAAATCAGCAAAGGTCACTGATGTGAAAACATCACCGAAAAAGACGTATTCTCCGGCATTATATGACTTAACTGAACTACAACGTGATGCGAATAAGCGTTACGGATTTTCAGCGAAAGAGACATTATCGATTATGCAAAAGCTTTACGAGCAGCATAAAGTGTTAACATATCCACGTACAGATTCACGCTATCTTACAAGTGATATCGTTGGAACATTAAAGGATCGGTTGGAAGCTTGTCGGATCAAGCCTTATACAGCTGTCATCGCAAAAATAGTAAACAAGCCGATTAAAGCAAATAAGTCATTTGTTGATGATCAGAAGGTTTCCGATCACCATGCAATTATCCCAACCGAAGAATCTGTTCCGTTGAGTGCGTTAAGTGAGAAGGAACGAAAAATTTATGACTTAGTTGTAAAGCGGTTTATCGCCGTCCTGCTTCCTGCATTTCAGTATGAACAAACAGTTGTCACAGCAAAAATCGGCGAAGAAGCTTTTTCAGCAAAAGGAAAAAGAATTCTCGTACAAGGCTGGAAAGAAGTTTATACAGACTATACAGATGAAGATAGTGAAGACGATCAAAAGCTCCCTGAAGTAAACAAAGGAGACACGCTATCTGTCGTCTCGCTAACAAAAACAACAGGGGAAACAAAGCCACCAGCACGTTTTAATGAGGCAACACTTTTATCTGCGATGGAAAACCCATCAAAATACATGGCAGGAGAAAGCAAGGAGTTAATTAAAACAATCGGTGAAACAGGTGGACTCGGTACGGTTGCAACAAGAGCAGATATTATTGAAAAGCTTTATAGCAGCTTCCTCATTGAAAAGAAAGGGAAGGAAATCTTTATTTCTTCTAAGGGCAAGCAATTATTGAACCTCGTTCCTGAAGATTTAAAATCCCCAGTTTTAACAGCTGAATGGGAGCAAAAGCTAACAAAAATTTCAAAAGGAAACTTATCGCAAAAAGCCTTTATCAGTGATATGAGACAATATGCTAAAGAAATCGTCCAAGAAATTAAAAATAGTAAGGAACGTTTCAAACACGATAATGTTACAGGCAGCAAATGTCCAGAATGCAACAAGCTCCTTCTTGAAGTCAACGGGAAAAAGGGAAAAATGCTCGTATGCCAGGACCGCGAATGTGGCTATCGAAAAAATATAGCTCGAACAACGAATGCTCGTTGCCCGAATTGCCATAAAAAGCTTGAGCTACGAGGTGAGGGAGAAGGACAAATTTTTGTATGCAGCTGTGGCCATCGCGAAAAAATGTCAACCTTCCAGGAAAGACGGAAAAAGAACCAAAATAGCAAAGTCTCTAAACGAGATGTAGCAAAATATATGAAGAACCAAAATGATGAGTTCACAAACTCAGCTCTCGCAGACGCACTTTCAAAGCTAAATTTGAAAAAGTAACTAGAAGGGAAGCGCACAATGAACCGAAAAATTGGTCATATTACGATTCTCGTTTCTGACTATGATGAAGCCATCTCCTTTTATACAAATACGCTAGGCTTCGTCCTTTTAACTGATAATCAATTTGGTGAAGGGATGCGCTGGGTAACAGTAGCTCCTTCCCAAGAATCAGAGACCGCGATTGTATTTGTTAAAGCTGATACTGCTGAAAAGCATGCCCGCGTTGGCTCTCAGACAGCTCAGCATGTTTTTCTAGTCATTGAAACTGATGATTGTATCAGAGACTATCATAGGATGAAGGAAAAGGGTGTTACCTTCCATGGTGAACCAAATGACATGCCATGGGGTATAGAAGTTGTTTTTGAAGATCTGTATGGCAATCGATTTGATTTGCTTCAGGTGAAAAGCTATAAGTAAGGAAGATTTAACGTGCCAATCATTCAAACAGATATGTTTATTTACGCACCGCGAGAAATATGCTTTGATGTCGCACGCGATATTGAAATTCATACAGAATCAACAAGCAAGACATTCGAGAGAGCTATCGCTGGTGTTACAAACGGATTAATTGGACTAAATGAGACAGTTACCTGGGAGGCCATTCATTTCGGGATCAAGCAAAAGCTCACTGTGCGTATCACCGAATTTGAGTTCCCAGTACGGTTTGTCGATGAAATGGAAAAGGGTGCGTTTAAGCGATTCTATCATTCGCATGAATTCATTGAGAAAGCAAACGGTACATTGATGGTAGATACGTTTGATTATACCTCCCCATTAGGATGGATCGGAAAAATTGCTGATCGCTTATTTTTGGAGCGATATATGAAGGATTTCCTCATTACAAGGAACCGATATATTAAAAAAATTGCAGAAGAAAGAGTTAAAAATTAGACGTCGCAACGAAAAATGCGACGTTTTTTTATGCGAATTTTGTCGAATGACAGATTTTTATGAAATGTTGAGAGATTATTTAAAGAAGTTGACAAATTTTTTTGTGAAGTTGACAGATTACCAGGAAAAGTTGACAGATTCAGTATCTGTTACCGAAAAAATTTTTCAAAAGGCAGTAGGAATTTAAGCTAAGAGCACGAATATGTAAAGAAAAATCAATTGGAGGGGTAAAATGATTATAAAAAAAAGAGAAATTCCTCTTTCGATCCTCAAATTACAGGCCTTACTTCGAAGATTACCAAAAACTCATCCAAAAGTTCCTCTGTTGCAAGAAAACCTCGCGAAAAGACAATCAGGCTATAATGGTGAGAAGGCACTTGACTATCCATTAAGCTTTCTTTCTGAAAAAGATTATTACATTTTACATGATCTTCGTCTAAAGGATTCAGGTCATTATTTTCAAATGGACACTTTGATTCTAAACAGCAATTTTCTCGTCATTGTTGAGGTGAAAAACATCTCAGGAACCGTATATTTTGATCCAGTTTTTCACCAGTTAATCCGGACAAAGGATGGAGAGGAAACAGCTTTTAAAGATCCGATTTCACAACTAAAAAGACAGGAGCTTCATCTAAAAAATTGGCTAGCAAAAAATGACCTTCCAACCCTTCCGATTTTATCGCTTGTTGTTATTAGTAATGAACAGACGATCATACGTACAGCTAACAATTACAAAGATGCTGCCGAAAAGGTATTACATGCCGATCATCTTCCTAATAAGCTACAACAATTTGAAAAGATGTACCAAGTCAAAAGGTTAACAGGTAAACAAATAAAAAAGGCTTGTCGCTCGTTAAAAAAAGCGGATGAACCTTTGCAATTATCATACTTAGAGCAATATGATATTACCTATGATGAATTAGTGAAGGGAGTATTTTGTCCATCGTGTCAAAGCCACCCAATGATAAGAGTATATGGATCGTGGAATTGCCTAAGCTGTGGCAATAAAGATAAGGATGCTCATATTTTGGCGCTTCAAGACTATATCCTCCTCGTTGGAACGACGATCACTAATCGTAAGTTAAGGGACTTTTTGATGATACATTCACCTAATTTAGCAACAAGACTGTTGCAAATGTTAAATTTACCTAGCGAAGGGTCAACACGGGACCGTATTTACAGCTTAAATAAAAAGGGGTTAACTCCAATGAGTTAGCCCCTTTTCTAAACCTATATATTTTGTCTAATACTATTAGATGATTCTTCGTTTGCTTTTTAATTGCTTAAAGAAAGGAAGAGCAAACACGTAAAACATAGTTGCATGAGCGAGAATAACATTTAATGCAAAAATTGCACCAAACATTAGGTGACCTGCCATAGTATAATCATTGCTTATATATAAGAAGAACATAACCCACATTGCGACGATAACTGGGATCTGAAAAATAGCTAATTTCATATTCTCTTTCCATAAAAAGAGTGGAGTTGCACTTGCCATTAATAAATATGCGAAAAATACGTCCATTTTGAACCAGCTCCTTAACAAAAGTTTGTTAACGCTTTCAGATTTGTGTCAAAAAAAAGGACAATTTGTGAACATTTTGTTACATTTACTATAACATATTCCCTTTTTAGATGAAAGTGATACAAAGGAAAAATATTGTAGTTTTGAAAAATAATAAAATAGCCTCATTTTATGCTGTCATGAATGAAGTAGAAGAGAAAATGGGATGTTAAGCAATAAACATTGACGATCTTAATTTAATTGAAGTATAAGTGTAGATGGAGTTATAATTTTTCGACTATTTAATCCTCCTTCTTCAATACATCATAAATAATGAGGGGGTTAAGAAGTGAAAGGTGGTAAGGATGGAGAATACTCAAGCTATATCTAGAAAGAAACTGCTCGGTGTTGCCGGCTTAGGCTGGATGTTTGATGCAATGGATGTTGGGATCCTTTCGTTCGTCATTGCAGCATTAAAGGTAGACTGGAATCTTTCCTCTTCAGAGATGGGGTGGATAGGAAGTGTCAATTCAATAGGAATGGCTGTCGGTGCGTTAGTATTTGGTGTAATGGCAGATCGAATTGGCAGAAAAAATGTCTTCATTATTACATTGTTATTATTCTCAGTAGGTAGCGGGCTTTCAGCACTCGTTACATCTTTAGCTATGTTTTTAATTTTAAGGTTTTTCATTGGAATGGGTCTAGGTGGGGAGCTTCCTGTTGCTTCAACGCTCGTGTCTGAAAGTGTACCAGCTAAGGAACGAGGAAAAGTTGTTGTTTTGTTAGAAAGCTTCTGGGCTGGTGGTTGGTTAATTGCTGCGCTTATTTCCTATTTTGTCATTCCGCATTTTGGGTGGCAAACAGCTTTAATTTTAACCGCATTACCAGCATTTTATGCACTATATTTAAGAGTGAAATTACCTGATTCACCTGCATTCCAAGCAACAGCAGCAAAAAAGGAATCATCCTTTAGTAAAATAATCAAGGTTTGGGCAAAGCCTTATGTTAAACAGACTGCAATGCTTTGGATATTATGGTTCAGTGTTGTTTTTTCTTATTATGGTATGTTTTTATGGCTGCCAAGTGTGATGGTAATGAAGGGATTTGATTTAATACAAAGCTTTCAATATGTTCTTATCATGACATTGGCACAATTACCTGGTTATTTTAGTGCCGCCTTTTTAATAGAACGAGTTGGCCGGAAATTTGTTTTAGTTACATTTTTAATTGGAACTGCTGTCAGTGCATATTTCTTTGGAAATGCAGAAAGCCTAGGATTACTGTTAACATCTGGTATTTTCTTATCTTTCTTTAATCTTGGGGCGTGGGGAGCATTATACGCATATTCACCTGAGCATTACCCAACAGAAATCCGTGGCACAGGAACAGGTTTAGCGGCATCGTTCGGGCGGATTGGTGGAATTTTTGGTCCGTTATTAGTAGGATATTTAGTTGCAGCAAATGTTTCGATCCATACAATCTTCTTTATTTTTGCCATATCCATTCTAGTTGGTGCACTCGCGGTATTGCTTTTAGGAGAGGAAACGAAGCAAAGAGAGTTACAATAATAGTATTACTTAAGGGATTAGAGATTCTAATTCCTTTTTTAGAAGGAGGAGCTATCTTTGAATAAGATGATTGAATTAATCCAGAATCACCGTTCAATTCGTAAATTTGAGGACAAATTATTATCAGATGAACAAATAAAGACGATAGTTGAAAGCGCCCAAGCTGCATCGACTTCAAGCTTTGTCCAGGCCTATTCAATTATTGGTGTAAAGGATAAGCAGAAAAAGGAGAGGTTAGCTGAGTTAGCCGGTGGACAAGCTTATGTTGCAGAAAATGGACATTTTTTCGTATTTTGTGCAGATCTTTATCGTCATCAGTTAATTGCAGAGAATTACTCACAAGATGCGAGTGAAGCATTAGAAAGTACAGAAAAGTTTATGGTAGCGATTATTGATGCAACACTTGCTGCGCAAAATGCGGTCCTTGCTGCTGAATCGATGGGGCTTGGTGCAGTCTATATCGGTGGGCTACGGAATCAGCTAACAGAGGTATGTGAGTTGTTAAAAATTCCACCATATGTTATCCCGCTATTTGGAGTTGCAGTCGGGTATCCTGCACAGCAGCCAGATAAAAAGCAACGTCTTCCATTACAACATATTTATCATGAGGATGAATACAATCAAGATAAAGTGGCGTATTATCAACAGTTAAATGATTATGATGAAGAAATCTCTGCTTACTATCAAAAGCGAACGAACGGAAAGCGAAAGGATACGTGGACAGGACAAATGGCAGGATTGTTAGCAAAGCCAGCAAGGATGTATATGAAAAAGTTTGTTGAACAACAAGGGTTTAATAAAAGATAATGGAATCTACTGGAGGTGTTCAGATCATGAGCAACCTCCTTTTTTCTTGCTAAAAGCAGGATATTGCAGGCACATAAGTTTGTTTGCTGTTCTTTAAGTCACTCGTCGTATGCATCACGTACATATCTCGTATCTCCGCTCCAAGCCACCACAATTTTGTTCCTTGTGATTTTGCAAAAAGAGTCAAAAAAATAGTGATGTTCCCAAGCTTCCTTGGAATAGGCTTAATTTGAGAGGAAAGAAAAGGAGGTTACTCATGGGGAAATATCCGTTATATCCTTACTATTCCGTACAGCAAAAATGTGAAGAACAGCCACTTACGTTTCCACCTCAACACCAAAATCGCCATCCGGGATTTGAATATGAAATGGTACCAAGGCCTATTTCTGATAGAAAAGGATACAAGGGCAGTGGGAAATTAAAGAATAAAGTTGCCATTATAACAGGTGGTGATAGTGGAATTGGTAGAGCAATTGCCTATGCGTTTGTAAAAGAAGGGGCAGCTGTAGTCATCCCTTATTTAAATGAGCACAGAGATGCTCAGGAGACAAAGCAGCGAATTGAAGAGTTAGGTGGTCGTTGTTTATTACTTCCCGGTGATTTAAGCCAAGAGCAAACAAGTTATCATGTTGTTCAACAAACGATTGCAGCATTTGGAAAATTAGATATTGTTGTAAATAATCACGGGATTCAAATTGTCCAGAAAAGTATTTTAGATATTTCTGCACAGCAGCTTGAAGCTACCTTTCGAACGAATATCTTTGCCTTTTTTTATATGGTGAAGGCAAGTCTTCCTTATTTGAAAAATGGAAGCTCGATTATAAATACAACCTCAATAACTGCGTATGAAGGTCATAAAACGTTAATTGATTATTCAGCAACGAAAGGAGCAATTACAACATTTACGAGATCACTATCCCTTTCATTAGTTGACAAAGGAATTCGGGTGAATGGGGTAGCACCTGGGCCAATTTGGACACCACTTATCCCATCAAGCTTTTCTGCAGAGGAAGTTGCAATATTTGGCTTAGATACAGAAATGAAGCGTGCTGGTCAACCGTTCGAGCTTGCTCCAACCTATGTGTATTTAGCTTCAGATGATTCTCGCTATGTTACTGGTCAAGTTCTTCATGTAAATGGAGGACAATACCGCTCATCATAGAACTCAGATTTTTAATGAAGGTGTCGAATAAAGTAGAATAATAAAATTTATAGGCAATAAGTATGAAGAACAATTGATATTGCTGTGTATAACCTGTTGATAACAGGGATAAGTCTTGATAGATATTGTGGCGAACAAATGTACCCACACAAAATGTGGATATCAATTGTGGATATGTTGATAACTTCTGTGTATAACTTGTTGTTAACCAATACTTACCTTGTTAATATCTTAATTTTTAAAATGTTAATGGAAAGCTATGTACTGGATAATATTGAAATGTTTGTAGCTGTTTGTCTAATATGAGAAAAATGCGCGGTTTTTCTTAGCAAGTGCCTTGAAAAGAGGATATAAAAAGGCACTTGCTTACTACACCTAGTGGATGACTCTTTTAATAAGGTAAGGTTATCCACAATATATAAAACATTTATTGGATTTGTGTATTTATAGAATGTTCCAATCCACTTTTACACAGTCTACATATAAACAATAAAATAAAGGACGTGTATAAATGGGGCAGGAAACATTTGATTGCATTATAATTGGTGGAGGAATTGCAGGGTTACAGGCTGCAATCCAGCTAGGTAGATATATGAGACAAGTTTTAGTAGTTGATAGTGAAAATGGTCGTTCTAATCTTTGCCGTGGTTATCATAATTTACTTGGATGGCCTGATGGTGTTAGTGGACAAACACTTAGAGAGCTTGGGAGAAGTCAGGCTGAAGCTCTGGGGATTCAATTTATAAATGATCACGTAATCGAGGCGCAAAAAGAGGATAAGCTGATGAAAGTTCGTACGAAACAGGGGGAACAGTTTCAATCAAAAACACTGCTTATCTCAACAGGTGTAAAGGATCATATTCCCCCGATTAAACATATTGAAAAATGGTTAGGTCTTTCAATATATGTTTGTCCTGATTGTGATGGATATGAAGGGAAAAATAAACATGTATTAATCTTAGGATCTGGTAAGACCGGAGCAAATATGGCTTTAACTTTAACATATTTTACAAATCAGATTACGTTTATTAATCATGAGGGAAAAACGATCGAAGAAGAGCTATTAAATAAACTTAAGCAAAAGCAAATAACAATCATTGATGAAGAAATAGATGCTATAGTTTCAGATGAAGTATTTAAAGGGGTTAAATTGAAAAACGGCAAAATCATTCAAGGAGATAAGGCTTTTATTGGCTTTGGTGGGAATAAGGTGCACTCGGATCTGGCAAGTCAACTAGGTGTAGAATTGCTTGAGAATAAACATATTCTCATTGACCCGCGGACGAAGGAAACAAATATAACAAATGTATGGGCAGCAGGGGACGCTGTTGCCCATTCGGAACAGGTGACGATAGCAATGGCTGATGGGTGCCAGGCTGCTATATGGATCCATAAACGCTTATTGCATAATAGTTAAATTACTGAGTTACATTCGTAACATTGTTGTTTTATCCTAAGGTCTGGTAGCTGATCTTAATCAACCATTTATTTAAAAACAAAAATGATAAAAAACCCTCAAATATTAGTTTCGTATTTTACCTAGACCTATAAGTTTTGTATCATAGAGAGAAGACAAGTAAGGGAGACGGAAGCAATGAAGAAGGAAATCGAAGCATTGTATGATGAAGTGTATGAAAAGATTGCCAGCTATCATTCAACAACACATGAATATGCGAAACAACTAAAGCAAATCCCTTTTGAACAACGAGAAGAGGAAACAGAAAAATTAGAAAGAATAGAATTCTCTCTTCAAGCTGCAAAGGATATATTAGAAAATATGATGACACCAGGTACAACGATGACTATTATGCATGAAAAGGGATCGATTCAAATTCATATAAATAAATAAAAGCAATTGGAGGATAAAAGCCAATTGCTTTTTTTAATTTATGTTCAGTATAGGCTTCTGAGACTCTCGAGTTACAAGCCTAACTAAATACAATCATGTTTTAGATAATTTTTATCGGGGTTTAGCTGTTGCTTATTAGTTTTCTCCATCTTGTCTAATTTGACCTGGGGATTTTCCAAGCTGTTTTCGTGTTACTTTGCTTAGGTAATTGGCATTTTTATACCCTACTAGCTGGGCGATTTCATCAACCGTATACTTTGTATGTTGCAATAGTTCTGTTGCCTTTTGTAAACGGATATTTGTTAAATATTGAACAGGAGTTACGCCGGTTTCCTTTTTAAATAGGCGGCTAAAATGGTATTTTGATAATTGTGATGCTTCTGCCATTTCATCAGAGCTAATGTCCTCTTGATAATAATTTCTAGCAAATAGTGCTGCGCGAATAATCCCTTCTGACCAATCTTCCATTAATTTATCGAGATTTGATAGGTATACATATAACTCCATAATAAAATGATAGGCGATGCTTGATCCTTCGTAAGCATTCGTAATTTTGCGCTCCTTTGCATCATCATATATTTTTTTAAGAAGCTTGATTGGTGTTGACTCAGGATGAAAACGGACGATTTGATTATCCGTCTCCTTCACATATTCCCAGCAGCGTTTTGCTTCATTTCCATATAAGGTCAAATATAGGAATTCCCATTTCTCAGCATCCTTTGGAAAATAATAATGATAGTTACCAGGACTACTAACAATAAATGCTTGTCCAGCACCCACTTTAAAGGTACGCCCATCAATCGATATTTCACCATGTCCTGATAATGTATATTGAAAAATGTATTTTCCCTGATCTTTACGTTCAATTCCGCTCCAATTGTATATCGTTGAATGCTGTTCATCCCACCCGACAGACCAAATTTGTGCAACATGATTGACCACATGATCGGTAAAACGAAAGACGATCGCCCCGGTTCTTTTATCCATAGCAAAATATTCCCCCTTTTCTACCCTTTTTTTATGATTGAAGCAAAATATGGGTTGTTTTATATGAAAAATCATTTCCGGAAATGTATTTAATAAACAAGTAAAAACGGTTTTACTAATTTAAGCATGAGCAAAAAAGTACTCATGTATAA
>NZ_CADEPK010000032.1 GCF_902829255.1 Metabacillus niabensis
TTTGTAAACGATTGCTAAAATAATTTAATAAGGAATGCCTTTAACGGGAAGAAGGAGGAAGAATCATTGAAAATTATAGACTTAAAAACAAATCATATTACGAATCCAATTGGATTTCATTTAGAGAACAATCTTACATTTTCTTATAAAGTAACCGAGACGAGTAGTAAGCAACAAGTAGCAGCACAAATTCAAGTTGCCTTATCACCAGCTTTTGATGAGATAATTTACGACACCGAGAGAAATGAAAACCTTAACAGCTTAGCCCATCAATGTGAGCTTTCTCTTTTTCCACGTACAAGATATTATTGGCGTGTAAAAGTTTGGGGAGATAATGGAGACGTTGCAATAAGTGATGTTTCCTATTTTGAAACGGCGAAAATAAATGAAAAGTGGATTGGCAAGTGGATAACGCCAAACCTCGCACCTGATATACATCCTATTTTTGAGAAAAAAGTCCAGCTAGCAAAGGAGGTAGAAAATGCGCGAGTATACATCTGTGGATTAGGACTATATGAGATGTATATCAATGAAAAAAAGGTTGGTAATGAGTACTTAACACCATTTAATAACGACTATGATAATTGGTTGCAGTACCAAACATACGATATTACAGATAACTTTATTAACGGTGAAAATAAAGTGAATATTCTGTTGGGAAATGGCTGGTATAAAGGTAGATTAGGATTCGAGGGTGGACAAGTAAACATTTACGGTGACAAATTTGCATTATTAGCAGAAATTCATCTTTCTTATAAGGATGGGACTAAAGAGATTATTGCAACAGACACGTCATGGAAGGTATGGAAAAGTAAAGTAATAGAAAGTGAAATTTATGATGGTGAAGTCTATGATGACACATTCCTAGATTCAGTAGAGTATGGTGTTAGTGAAATAAATTTAGGTTATGAACGATTAACTGCTCGACTCAGCTTACCTGTTGTTATAAAAGAAAAAAGAAAACCACTTCAATTAATAAAAACACCTGCTGGAGAAACAGTTATTGATATGGGACAAAATATGGTTGGGTGGATACAGTTTAAAAACCGTCTTTCTAAGGGGGAAAAGGTTATCTTACAATTCGGGGAAATTCTTCAAGATGGAAACTTCTATCGAGATAATCTTCGTGAAGCAAAAGCAGAATTTATATACATTTCAGATGGACAAGAAAAAACGGTACGGCCTCATTTTACCTTCTATGGATTCCGTTATGTTAAAGTATGTGGCTGGCAAAGTGAATTAGATTTGCATGATTTTACAGGCTGTGTCATTTACTCTGATCTCGAACAAACTGGCTTTATAAAGACTAGTAACACATTAATAAATAAATTATTTGATAATGTTATGTGGAGCCAAAAGGGTAACTTCCTTGATATCCCTACAGACTGTCCACAAAGAGATGAACGCATGGGGTGGACTGGGGATGCACAGGTATTCTCCGGAACTGCTGCCTTTAATATGGACGTTTATTCTTTCTTTACGAAGTATGGATATGATTTATGGTTAGAGCAGAAAGAAAGAGATGGAGCAGTTCCAATGACAGTACCGGATATTCCCTCGCCTTTTAACCCAGAAAGTAGTTCAAGTGCTTGGGGGGATGCAGCGACGATTATTCCTTGGAATATGTACCTATTCTATGGTGATGACTCAATCTTAAAGCAACAGTTTGAAAGCATGAAAGCTTGGGTTGATTATATTAAACGGCTTGATGATACGTCAGGTGGGCATCGTTTATGGAAAAATGGTTTTCATTTTGGAGATTGGTTAGCTTTAGATGGAGAAAATCCAAAGCTACCGATGGGAAAGACAGATAACTTTTTTATCGCATCTGCTTTTTATTATTATTCAGCAGACATTGTTTCAAAAGCAGCGGGGGTATTAGGGAAACAAGAGATTGAGCGTGAATATCACCAATTAGCACAGGAGATTCGGCACGCAATCCAAAACGAATATATCTCTCCAAATGGGCGGATGACGATTGATACGCAAACAGCCTATGTACTAGCCTTATTTATGAACCTTGTACCTAATGAACAAAAACAGCGTGTAGCAGATGATTTAGCAAATCGGATTATAAAAGATAATAAACATTTAAAAACAGGGTTTGTCGGTACACCTTATCTCTGTCAGGTATTATCAGAGTATGGACATAATGATTTGGCATATACGCTACTGTTGAATGATGATTATCCTAGTTGGTTATATGCAGTTAAGCTAGGGGCAACTACCGTTTGGGAAAGATGGAATTCTGTATTACCAGATGGCAAGATGAATCCAGAAGGCATGAATTCACTTAATCATTATGCATATGGTTCGATTGTTGAGTGGATGTATCGATATATGGTAGGAATACAGCCGGATGAAACTGTACCTGGGTTTAAGCATGCTTTAATTGCTCCAAAACCTCATTGGAGAATGAAGTGGGCAAAGGGAACGTTGAATACAGCGTCAGGAACCTATCTTGTTTCTTGGCATATTCAAGACGATGGGTTATTAGATGTGAAGGTTGAAATTCCTTTTAACTCAACAGCAACACTAATTCTTCCTGATGCAAATAGTAGGCTTATTAGTGTCGAAGGTGATTTAGTAAATATGGAGCAGAATGGCTCAGAAGTGGTCGTTTCTTTAAATAGTGGAAGCTGGAATTTTACCTATTTACCTGATGCATCATATGTAAAGGTTTTTAATAGAAAATCTAAGTTAAAGGAATTACTAAATATACCTCCTATTAAAAATTATGTTTTGAACGAAATCCATGAAATTATGGCAATACCACCATATTTAATGAGTGAATATGAATTAAAGACATTAGAAGAAATATTGACTAAAAAAGGAGAATCGGAAGTTACTAAAGTAAGATTAGAAAAGATTGAAATGAAATTCAGACAAATCTTGAGCTAGAATACATACATTGGCACAAATTAAATAGTTAGTAAGAAAAATGCTATTTCAACAAATGAGGTAGCATTTTTTTGTTTAGGAGATTATAACTTTCTGAAATTGTAAATAAGCACATCGTCACCCTAGCTCACTAAGCTATTGTGATTTGTTTTTTAGGTGAGAAAGGTATTTTTGGCCACATTTATTAGTGCCTATTACTCCATATCGATCGGTTTAAAAAATAAGGAATCTTTGATTCAAGCAATTAATCGCTTTCATTTTGGTATTTCTTATGTTGAAAGCGATTGCTAAAATGAAGCTAAGATAAGCATTTCGTCCTAAGAATAATCAGGGTTTTAAGGAGAAATTTCATTCTATTGCATTAGGAATATCGAGGTATGAACATGGGGTCAAATTTGTGTTAATGGAGTGTGAGGTTATGGAAACTGTTAAAAAATATAATTTGTATTATGAAAGAACACAGAAAACGGAGCTAAAAAAGAGAGAGACAGCCTCATATATTGGTGGAGGATTAGGTAACTCGCTACTTTCTGGTCTTATCAACGTTTATCTAATGATTTATGCGACAGATGTATTTGGTGTATCAGCATTGGCTGTAGGGACAATCTTCTTTATTGCAAAGATTGTCGATGCGATATCAGATCCGATAGCAGGTATTATCGTTGATCGAACAAGAACACCATTTGGAAAATTTCGTCCATATTTAGTCGTAAGTAGTATTGCATGGGTGTTGTTAACAATCTTTCTTTTTAACGGACCAGATCTTTCTGACTCAGGGAAGTTCACCTATTTATTAGCAGTTTATATTTTATGGGGACTAGCCTTTACTTTTTTTGATGTTCCTTATTGGAGTTTTTCTACTGTTATGACTCAGGATGAAACAAAACGGACAAGATTAGTATCGATTGCCCGCGTATCGACGCTAGTTGGAATGATTTTACTAATGCTTGCTGGTGGGCCAATCGTAGCTTATATAGACGGAATTAATCCAGGAAGAGGATATTCTAACTTAGCAATTATTGCTTCAGTTTTGGCCTTGATAGTCATGCTGGTCATGGCATTTACTTGTAAGGAAAGGGTAAAATCAAGTAGTCAGGCGGTTAGTTTAAGAAGTACATTTTCTTATTTAAAAATGAATAGACCATTACAATTAACACTTTTATCTGCTTTTCTAGGATTATCGATGCCAATATCACAATCTCTATCTGTTTATTTTGCTGTTAATAATTTAGGAAATATATCATATATGGCAATGTTAAATATTCCTGCATTGCTAATTGTTCCATTAATACCGATGATCGTACCTGCTTTAACAAAACGATTTGAAAAGAAATATATTTTTCTAGCTTGTACAATTGCAAATGCAATCACCTTACTTATTTTATTTGTGGTTGGTTATGATCATTTACCATTTGTCTTTATTTTGAATGGAATCACCTTGTTTTTTGCCTTAATTAATTCTACGATTATTTCCTTGTTTATTGCAGATGCGATTGATTATGGTGAGTGGAAGACGGGAAATCGATTTGAAGCCATTTCATTTGCTGTCCAATCATTTACGAGTAAATGTCAGGGGGCGATCTCAGGTTTACTAGTCGGTTTCATCCTTACCTTTATAGGGTATCAAGCAGCTTCACAGAGTCAAACGCCTGAAACAGTTGATGGAATTTTCCTTGGCTTTACGGTGGTACCTGCGATAGTGGGGATTATTGCTGCAATACCTATTCTTTTCATCAAGTTTTCCGGGAAAGTTCGTGAAAGTGCTTTAGATGAAATAAAACAGAGAAGAACTAGTATAGATAACTAAATTGTTAAACCTACTTAGGGCTTACCCCTAAGTAGGTTATTTTCATTATAAAATATGTATGCTATAATTCCATGATTTAAGAAAGGGGAGATTTCAATGAATGGGGAAGAATTGCGAACATTTCTTGTATCAAATAATGAAAAACAAGCAGCTGAATGGGACTTGATAAAAAAAGAATTTAAACCAGTAACAATCGATATAAATGGTGAGCAAGTTTACGTGTTTGATATGATTTTTGATTTGACAATTACTCCAATTGAGGATCCGATCGGAATCTCTCAGCAATTGCCTTCTGCATATGTGCCAATGCATGTCCATCATTTTATTGAATTAATATATGTTTATCAAGGACAATGTACAGTTGCCTTTCAAAATAGAAAATTAACAATTTTTGAGGGAGAAATAGTCATAATTGATAAAAAGACACCACATGCGGTTGAAGGAATGACGGATACAGATATTGTGATAGATATTAAACTTAAGCATGATTATTTATCATCTAGCTTTCTTAGTAGATTTACGCAAAAAAGTATTATATCGCAGTTTTTAATCGATTCTTTAATTAACAATAGAAGTACGAATAATTATCTTTATTTTCCTTTTAAAGAACGCTCAAATATTGCTGGAATTATGGAGCATATTATGTGTGAGTATTTTGATAAAGACTTTTGCTCTGCAGATATGATTAACTCTTATTTATTCATATTATTTACTGAGTTAATTAGACATAGTAACAATACAAGTAGTATTAAACAAAGTGATTCAAAGCAGGATGCCATCGCTCTTAATTTTTTAAAATATATTGAAGACCATTATCAAAATTGTAATTTAACAGAGATGGCTGGTCATTTTAATTATCATCCAAACTATGCATCCTCTGTTCTAAAGAAAGCAACAGGAAAGTCTTTTAAGGATCTACTTCAGATTCAGAGATTAAACAAAGCAGCGTTATATTTAACAAACTCTAATCTTCCTGTAGCTGAAATCGCTGAGAAGGTCGGATACACGAGTTTGTCCTTCTTTTATAAAAAGTTTAATGAGATATTCCTGCAAACTCCAAAAGAGTATAGGGAAAAAAATCTTTAAAACAAGAGAAAAGTCCTTGATAAAAGCCGCCTTTATAGAGCGGTATTTCTTATTACCAGTATCTTTTATAAAGTAAACAAAAATATTTGAAATGAGCAATATTTCTCTTTCTTTTCAACATTAAATTAAATGAATGCGTTTGCTACAATGAACATTAATCGTATTATTTGAGGATGAAAAGGGAGTGTGAATAACATGAAATATGAATTTCCACCTAATTTTATTTGGGGTTCAGCAACAGCTGGACATCAGGTTGAAGGGAATAATGTGAATAGTGACTTCTGGGCAGAGGAGCATGCGGAAGGTTCACCATATAAAGATAAATCCGGAGATGCAATTGATCACTACCGCCTTTATAAAGAGGATATCGCCTTAATGGCTAGGCTAGGATTAAAGGCGTATCGATTTTCTATTGAGTGGTCAAGAATTGAGCCTGAAAAAGGTGAATACTCAAGTTCTGCTATCGAACATTATCGGGATGTATTAGAGACTTGTCGCGAATATGGAATTACACCAATCGTTGCGATGCATCATTTTTCTTCACCAAGATGGCTCATGAGGCTTGGGGGATGGGCAAATTCTGAGATAGCTAATCTTTTCGCTCAATATTGTGAGAGAGTATTTAGAGATTTAGGTCATTTAATTCCATATACGCTAACAATGAATGAAGTGAATTTACCTGTTATGTTAAGAGAGGTGTTTTCGAATATTGGATTTATTCCACCTGTAGGAATTGAAAGGGACGCATGGGTAGCCCCTAAATGGAGAGAATCAGCAGCAAGACTATGTGGTACAACAGCAGATAAATATTTTACCTTTCATATGATTTCAGACGATTCTTCTATTAAGCTATTAAAAGAGGCGCATATGAAGGCACGTGATGTTATTAAACGGACATCACCTAATACAAAAGTAGGTCTTTCGATGGCCCTGTCAGATATACAAGCGGTTCCAGGTGGGGAATCACTTGCAGAAAAGAAATGGCAAAGTTATTTCGGGCAATTCCAGGATGTGATTACTG
This sequence comes from Metabacillus niabensis, assembly GCF_902829255.1. Taxonomy (GTDB): domain Bacteria; phylum Bacillota; class Bacilli; order Bacillales; family Bacillaceae; genus Metabacillus; species Metabacillus niabensis. Next base: position 6,816 of record NZ_CADEPK010000032.1, read on the forward strand.
GTGATGATTTCTTTGGATTGCAAAATTATACCCGTGAGACTTACGGTCCAGAAGGGCAGATAGCTCCACCTGAAGATGCAGAGCTTACACAAATGGGTTATGTATATTGTCCAGAGGCGCTTGGAAATGTAATTCGCAAGGTAAGCCAATCGATCAAGATGCCAATTATGATTACCGAGCACGGGATAGCAACAGAAAATGATGAAAGACGAGTAGAATTTATTAGAAGAGGTCTTGAAGGTGTTCATTCTTGCTTAAACGATGGCATTGATATTATCGGATATCTTCATTGGTCAACATTTGATAATTTTGAATGGAATTCCGGTTATGCTATGCAATTTGGTTTAATTGAGGTAGATAGAGTTACACAGGAAAGAAAATCAAAGGAAAGCGCTCATTATCTTGGACGCATCGCTCAGAAGAATTCAATAATTACGAGATAATATTTATAAACATGTTTGACTGTTGTACTAGTTACATAAAGTAGTAGTCTCATGTGTTATTGAAGAAAGAATCTAAACGAGAGGGGAAGCATATGACTCAATTAATAGTAGACTCGTTAACATGTGAGTATCGAAAAAATCCATTGGGTATTGATGTGAAGAAACCGCGGATAAGCTGGAAGGTGAAATCTAATTTACGCGGAACGATGCAAAAGGCTTATCAAATACAAGTAGCTAGTAATGAAAGCTTTACAGATATATTGTGGGATACAAAAATTGTCGCGTCTGATGATTCGATTCACATTGAATATGAAGGTCCTGATGTAAAACCAAGAACAAGGTATTATTACCGAGTGAAAATATGGGATAACTATGACAGGGAATCCCCATGGAGTAAGGTAGCTTGGTGGGAGTCAGGGCTTATTTACACATCTGAATGGAAGGCAAACTGGATCACACCTTCACCTGAAGAAATTGACCCTCATTCAGAACCAGCATTTTTGCTTAGAAAGAAATTTGCTTTGAGGAAAGGGATTGTTTCAGCCCGCCTGTATGGAACTGGAGTAGGTTTGTACGAATCATTCCTCAATGGTGCTCGTGTTGGTGATGATTTATTTAACCCGGGCTGGACGAGTTATCATAAGCGATTGCAATATCAAACTTATGATGTTACAGAACAATTGGTAGAAGGGCAAAATGCATTAGGGATTGTGCTGGCAGATGGTTGGTATAAAGGAACGCTTAGCTTCGAAAATAAGCGTCATGTGTATGGAGATAAAAGATCAGCTATCTTTCAGCTTTATGTTAAATATCAAGATGGTACAGAAGAGCTAATTACAACTGATCCTACTTGGAAAGCTTCTACTGGTCCGATATTATATTCGGAGATATACAATGGTGAAATATATGATGCGCGATTAGAGATAGAAGATTGGTGTCTTCCGAGCCTTGAAGAACAGAATTGGAAACATACAGTGAAGGTGAATTTACCAGTAGAAAATTTGGTTGCACAGGAAAATTGGCCAACCCGTGTGACTGAAGTGATAAAGCCGGTTGATACATTTGTCACTCCAAATGGTGAAACGGTCATTGATATGGGACAAAACATGGTTGGCCGGATAAGATTTAAAGTGAATGCGCCAAAAGGAACAAGAATTTGTTTAAAACATGGAGAAGTGCTTGATAAAGAAGGAAATATTTACTTCGGAAACTTAGGAAAAGCCGAGCAGAAGGTAGAGTATATTACAAAGGGAGTAGCTGGAGAGGAATATGCTCCTCATTTTACTTATCACGGCTTTCGTTATGTAAGAGTTGAAGGATATCCAGGACAAGAAAATGGTTTGCCATTAGACAATTTTGTTGGGGAAGTCATCCACTCAGATATGGAGCCAACAGGGGAGTTTGAATGTTCTCAACCATTGATTAATCAATTACAGAAAAATATTGTCTGGGGGCAACGGGGAAATTTTCTTGATTTGCCAACAGACTGCCCTCAGCGTAATGAAAGATTAGGCTGGACAGGCGATGCTCAAGTTTTTATTGAGACAGCAGTTTTTAATTATCATTGTGGTCCATTTTTTACAAAGTGGCTTCGTGATTTGAAGGCTGATCAGCTAGAAGATGGAAATGTTCCAATTGTTATTCCAGCTGTTGTTGCTGGAGTGGGCTCAGCTGCATGGGGAGATGCTGCAACGATCGTCCCATGGACATTATACCAAACCTATGGGGATAAGCGTTTGCTTTCTGAACAATACGAGAGCATGAAGGCATGGGTAGAATTTATTCGTAGACAAGGCAAAAGTGAATATCTTTGGAATAGCGGATTTCATTTTGGTGATTGGTTAGCCCTTGATGCAAAGGAAAACAGCTTTGTTGGAGCTACACCAAAAGATTTTATTGCGACCGTTTTTTATGCTTACTCAACAAGAATTGTAAGGGATACTGCAAAGATTCTTGGGAATTTTGCTGATGTGCAAGAATATAGTCTCTTATTGGATAAGATTATTGAGCATTTTAATCAAGAATTTGTTACACCTTCAGGAAGATTGGTGTCGCCAACGCAAACTGCACATGTCATTGCACTTATGTTTGATGTTGTGAAGGGAGAAGCAAAGGATAGAACAGCTTTTGAATTAAATGAGCTAATCATTCAAAATGATTATCACCTTACAACAGGCTTTGTCGGAACTCCTTATTTATGCTTGGCTTTATCAAAGGGTGGCTATCATGAAACAGCGGTAAAATTACTAATGCAGGAAAGCTATCCGTCATGGCTTTACGCGATTAAAAAAGGTGCTACTACAATATGGGAGCATTGGGACAGTATCAAAGAGGATGGTTCATTTTGGAGTGACCAGATGAACTCATTTAATCATTATGCATACGGGTCCATCGGGAATTGGTTGTACAAAAACGTGGCAGGGATTGATATGGATAATGCTGCTCCTGCATATAAACGAATCCGAATTGAACCGAAATTTGCTGGAATTGAATTGACCTTTGCAAAAGCAAGCTATGATACGATGTATGGAAAAATCTTATCCTCATGGACACTTACTGATGCAGAGGTAAAAATAGATCTTGAAATTCCGCCTAATACGACAGCAGAGGTCATTCTCCCTTATGCAACAATATCAGATGTTTTTGAAAGTGAGAACTTACTAATAAATGCTACAGACATCAGTTCTTATTTTGAGAAAGAAGATGGTGTTCATTTAACAATTGGGTCTGGAGTATATTGTTTTAAATACCGTAACAAGCATGGGTTGAAGCAAACTTTTTCAGAAGAAACAAGAGTTATTGATCTTCTCAATCAAAAGGAAACGCATGAGGTAATTGAGAGGTATGCACCAGGAATATCAAAACCACCAGCAATTTTTGCATTAAAAACCGAGAAATTAAGAGATTTACCAAAACATCCTGAGTCTAACCTTACAAATGGAATGGTAAAAGAGCTCATTGAGGATTTAAATAAAATAAACTGGTAATTTCGTTATCAAAATATAGCGAGAGGGTGACTCAAATGGGTCTGCCTCCTCTAATAAACACATTATATATTGAACTAACCTCATTACTAGTCTATATATTGTGTTTTAGGGGTCTGAACCTTTGGTTTGAGACACCCTCTTCTCTTTGCTACTTTTTATTTCCAGTTTCGTTTTAGCTTAAATAATTCTTGAATATAGCCATAGACAGAAACAGGTGACATAATCATTTGATAAAAAAGGATAAATAAGATGAAACCAACGAAATTTTTACGAATTCTAAGCTGTAAACGATTAAATACATAATTTCTCTGATAGAAATAGAGAATACTATAGCTAATAAGTGTCAAAGGGAGGACAAGCAATGTCATGGGACCAACGATTATGAAGTTTCCACAAAAAGCCAATATTAAACCAGGAATCCAACATAATGTGTAGGTTATGTCTAGATACGGCATAATGAAATTGATACCTGTTAAATATTTGACATATAGTTGCGGTTGCTGCCAAGGTTTAATTTCCTTCAAGCCTTCAACCATACCTCTTGCCCAGCGTGCTCGCTGTCGGACAAAATGTTTAAATGAGTTTGGTACCTCTGTAAAAGAAACAGCTAATGGTTCGAAATAAACCTTCCAATGCTTTTGAAGCAGGCGCCAGGTTAAGACAATATCCTCTCCTATTGCATCTGGCCATCCCCCGATTTCCTTTAAACATTTTGTTTTATATAAACTATATGCCCCTTGAGCTACTAAAGTACCTTGGTACAAGCCTTGAAGTCTTTTAATAGAAGCGATTCCTAAAAAATAATCCCATTCTTGAATTTTAGTCAATAAGTTATCTCGACTATTCTTCGTTAATACAGAACCAGCAACAGCACAAACTTCTTCAGAACTAGAGTTCATTCGAGCTACAAGAAAGCGTATTGAAGATGGGTGTAATAATGTATCAGCATCGATTGTAATAACATAAGATGTTTCTACAAAATTTAATCCATAATTTAAAGCGTGAAATTTCCCCGGCTTATCTTCTTGCAATAATTCAATTTCTAATTTTAAATCCTTCTTAGCTTTTAAAACTTCGTTAACTGTTTGATCAGATGAACGATTATTAATTACGATTGTTTTAATATTTCCTGTATAATCTTGGTTGTCTATATATCGAAGTGTTTGAAATATTTTATCCTCTTCATTATGAGCAGCAATTAGTATTGTAATTGTATCAGTAGGTTTTTCGTTTTTAAAGTGAGGTTGACGATCTAGGATTAAACTCATTATTAAAAAGGCATTCATATATCCGGGGAGATACGATATTCCTGCGATGATAAGGATTGCGACCTGAAAAGAAACGGCTTCTGTTAGATCTTTCAACCATGGTAATGCAAGATAAATTGAGAGGCATATCCATATTAGAGAGAAAAGATGACTTAGCCAAAACTTCATTTTTATTGGTATGTAGTAATTACTTCTTTTCGTTTTTTTCTGCGAATTCACTTGTTTAAAACTAGATTTCATAGTATGTTTACCTTTCAAAGTGAGACATTGTAACATACAAAAGACATCATTTATTTAGACTCTTTTCTAAAATATTGTTATTTTTATGCGAGATTTTGTAAAGGTTGATTGGAGCATAATTCAGTGACTCCTGCTTTGCTACGTGCCTAAGAAGGTGCTAACACCGAGGAGCTTTACAGGTCACCTGTGGTAAGCTCACCGTACCGCACGATGTAATCACTAAAACGACTATATGACGCGAAGCTTATATATTATTATGAGTTGATAATAAAAGAAATATTACATGACGTTTGTCTTTAAATGAAGGGAATTGGGGATTGTTGGTTGAACGGATTTCCAATACCTTTATTATTCTAGCTATTTTATTTTCACGAACAAAATAAGTACAAAAGGACGATAAAAAGTTATAGTCAATCTACGAATTGTTTAGTTAGAATAATAATATATTTTTTAGATAGAAACTATGCTTCAAAACATAAATAGGGGGAAGTCTTTTGAGAGATATCGAGACTATTAAGCATGAAATAGGTGAGTTTTCAAAGGCTAAGGAAATTCTTTCATATCGTGAAGTTGAAGAGCTTGCAAATATATTATTTGAAGATGAAGTCATTATGAACATTACAATTGGTGGTGTTGATGGAAATAAAGGGTTAGTAGTTGAAACTATTGAACGATTGTTATTTGTTTATTACAATGAGATATTTCAAGTAAAGGTTTTAGCCTTTTCTTTAGATGATTTAGAATATATTCATTTGAAACAGCAAAATCTTCATGTTGCAATGGAGCTTTTTTTCTCTGAAACGAAAATTGAACTAACCGATTTACCACCTGATGATGCTAATGACATAAAGGAAGAACTTACGAGTCAGATTGATTACAATCTATCTAACAAAAAGGGAAAATTTCAAAAAAAGCAGTATGGATTTCTTAAATTTATTGTTTTGGCTGGAATAGCTGTACTCGCAGGATATTTAGCAGGACCACATTTTAATGTAGTGACCGTGTACGATCAGGGGTTATCTGAGGCGCTAACACAACAAGAGGGAGAGAAGCAGTATCAATTAGCCTTTTCCGATTTTGAATTCGATGTAGGTGAATACGGCTCAACTGTAAGAGGAACGATAACAAATCAATCTGATAAAGTTTACCGCTATATAAATATTGATATTCAATATTACAATCGAAAGGGAGCAATTGTCGAAAGCCAAATTGAAACAGCGCTTGATTTAAAGCCGGGAAAGTCGTGGCATTTTGAATCAATGCCTATTAGTGAATATGCTAAGGATTTTGAAATTGCTGGAGTATATGCTGAGGAAGCTAAAACTGAAGTGGACGGATAAATAAAAAGGGTGACTCAAAAGGGTCTGACCTCCTGGTTTTGAGACACCCTCCTTACGTTATAAATATCATTCAAATGGATACTTTAATCCCCATTGACCACGGACAGTATCAAGTATTTTCATAATTCCTATAGATTCCTCTAAAGGAATCGTTGTGCTTTCAATTAGACCATTAAGCAAGCATCGACCTACTTCTTCAGCCTCAAACGTATAACCGTGTGATTTTCGGTCATCTGTATAGTGAATGGCTTCCTCATTGTTTACATGTAGAGTCGCTGTTTTTGCATTTAAGAAGGAAGGAATATGAATATATCCATTTGTACCAAAAATATAAGCTTCATTTGTTAAGCCAAGGCGAACCGCTCCATTTAAGCTTGCAGTTTTCCCTGATGGATAAGAGAGAATGATAGAGAATTGTTCATCAACACCAGTTTCACCAATATAAGCTGTACTCAAGATTTTCTCCGGATTCGAGCCAAAAACCATTGAAGCAAAGGAAACAGGATATATTCCTGCATCTAGTAATGCCCCACCACCGAGGTCAGGATTTAATAGCCGATGCTTTGGGTCCCAATTCATTCTAAAACCAAAATCTGCCTTTACAAGTCCTACTTCACCGATTTTACCGGCTTGTAGCCATTCATTAACTTTACGAATAGGTGGGAGAAAGCGAGTCCACATTCCTTCCATAAGAAATAGCTTATTTGCCCTTGCATAGTGTACTAATTCTTCAAGCTCAGCTGCATTCATTGTGAATGGCTTTTCACAAAGAACAGCCTTTCCTGCGTGTAAGCACGTGAGAACATTTTCCTTATGAAATGGATGTGGTGTCGCAACATAAATCGCATCAACCTCTGGATCTTGTGCAAGCTCCTCATAGCTACCATAGAAATGAGAAATCTTATGTGTTTCAGCAAAAGTAGAAGCGCTTTCTTTTGTGCGTGAGCCAACCGCATAAGCTATGCCATTGCTAGCATGAGCTAAATCCTCAGTAAATTGTTTTGCTATCCAGCCAGTGCCTAGAATTCCCCATTTTATTTGATTCTTTTCCATTTTCTCCACTCCTTCTATTTTGTTGATTCTATCTACACACTACCATAGATTGAATACTACGTGTAAAGGAATTACATTTCAAGTTATATTTACTAAGTAAATAGATGGATATGGGCTTAAATTTAAATCATTGTGAAATGCTTTTGTTCAACTAATTTGTTTTCATAGTCTTATTGATAGTATAAAACATAATGCTGTTATCCATAATGGTTAACGATTGATACAAGAGAGGCTGTGTCAGATATGAACCATTATGCATCAGTTACGATAGAGTTAATATCAGGATTAGTCATATTATTTATTATCACGAAAATATTAGGGAAAACACAATTCTCGCAAATTACACCATTTGATTTTATTTCAGCTCTCGTTTTAGGGGAGTTAGTTGGCAACGCTATTTATGACCATAATACGAAGCTCCGTGAAATTGTTTTTGCTGCAATTATATGGGGATTACTCATATACCTAATTGAATTTATTACACAAAAATTCACAAAAGCAAGAAGACTCTTAGAAGGGGAAACGAGTATTGTCATTAATAAAGGAAAAATAAATTATCATGTCCTTAAGAAAAGCAGGATGGACATAAATCAATTGCAAAGCCTATTAAGACAGCAAGGCTATTTTTCAATTAAGGAAGTGGAATATGCAATTTTGGAAACAAATGGGCTTGTAAGTGTCCTGCCGAAAGCGGAATTTGACACTCCTAAAGTAGGTGATTTCGGGCTCCCATTAAAGCCAGTCCATATAACAGTTACGTTAATCCTTGATGGAGAAATAGTGTACAATAATTTGAAGAAATATGGTCTTAAAGAAAAGTGGCTCATGGATGAACTAGCTAAGCAAGGAATTTCTGATTATAAAAACGTTCTATATGCGGAATGGAAAGAAAATGAGGATGTATACGCGATTGAATATGACCATAAAACGAGTTGAATATCATGATCCTTACACTTTAAAAGGTAAGGATTTTTTTGTTTTCAACAAATACATAAGATGAGGATTTTAACTTCCTCTTTATTTATAGTCTAGTTGGAAAGGTATAATTTGGTTTGCGCTTGAAGAGAATAAAATGGTAAATACTGATTATTTCTATCATAGTTGGTGATTGTTCATGAGAAAGAGGTACGAAAAATTATTAGCAATTGAAAACGAAAAAGGTCAAGAGGCAAAGAAAAATAGCCAAGAAGCAAATAGAAAAAGCGAGAATGATACTGGAACGGAAAAGAAAAATGAAAACTCGCTTTCAAATCAATTAATAGATATAAGTACCTCGAATGATTTTAAACAACTCACTTTAGATTTCGATTCATGCTCGTTTTGTATAGGATACTATACAACATTAGTTGATAAGGAAATTATTCATCGTGATATTTTTCCGTATTTAAAGGCAAGTGATTCAATTTCTGCTTTGCCGTTAGTGCTACCAATCGAAAAGGTAATCGTGACAACAGATTTATCAAAAATTAAGGAGAACCTTTTAAAAGGATTTATCTTAATTTACGAAAAAAACAAGGAAACTGAAGTATGTCTTGTAAAAGCAAGTGTAGAAAATACAAGACAGGTTTCTCTTCCCGAGGTTGAGTTTAGTGTAGTTGGACCTAAAGAGGCATTTGTTGAATCATTGGATACGAATATTAATCTTGTTCGAAAGAGATTGCCGATTCCTGAATTGGTGGCAAAGGACATTATCGTTGGGAAATTATCGAAAACGAAGGTTTCTGTACTTTTCATTGATGGAATTGCTAATCAGGAGAATGTTAATACCGTGATCCAACGTTTATCAACGTTAGATTTTGACCAAATCAATGATAGCTCAATTATTACACAATTAATTCAAGATAATCAAAATTCACCATTTCCCCAACTTATTGATACGGAAAGACCAGATCGTATTGCTGCTGCATTAGGGGAGGGGAAGGTTGCGATTTTAGTTGATGGTGCACCACATGGATTAATTGGACCTACTACTCTTTTTGAATTTTTTTCAGCCTTTGAGGATTACTTTTTAAATTGGACGGTTGCTTCATTTTTCCGTTTGGTCCGCTTTTTTGCTGTATTATTTTCAATTTTAATTACACCTATTTATGTCGCTGTTATTACGTATCATTATGAATTAATTCCAAAGGATTTAGTTAATACACTTGTCATCTCACGTAGTGGTATTCCTTTACCACCAATTTTAGAGGCGCTAATTTTAGAATTAGCAATTGAATTGCTCAGAGAGGCTGGAGCTAGACTACCAACAAAGGTAGGTCAAACGATCGGTATCGTGGGTGGTATCGTAATAGGAACTGCTTCCGTTGAGGCAGGCTTAACTAGTAATGTTTTATTAATTATCGTCGCGCTTGCAGCTTTAGCTTCTTTTACAACTCCGGTATATCAAATGGGTAATACGATTCGCTTAATTCGTTTTCCATTTTTATTTATGGCTCATATTATCGGTCTTTTAGGAGTTGCGATTAGCTTTTGTTGCTTGCTCATTCATTTATTAAAATTGACTTCATTAGGAAGACCGTTCCTAGAACCATTTTATCCGCCAAGAATGAAAGATTTAAAGGATTCTCTTATTCGTTTACCATTTTCCTTCCAGTCAAAGCGGCCAATCCAAGAACAAACTGAAAAAACAGATCGCTTTAGTGCAAAAAAGGCAAAAAAGAAGAAGGAGCAAGCAAAAAAGAAGCATGGATTTTAGGAGGGGTTACGAATGGAAAAAAAGAAATTGCAAATTTCTCATTTCCTTGTTTTTTCAATCATTCATTCGATCCAATTGGGTGTTGGAGTTTTTGGCTTTCAACGGATTATTATGGAGTCAGCGGGTAATGATGCATGGGTTGCTGTCATCACTGCAGCTTTATTGATGAATCTGATTATCTGGTTTATGTATGTGCTCTTAAACAGGCATAAGAAAGACCTAGTGGACATCCATAAAGAATTGTTTGGAAAATGGATTGGCGGTTTTTTTAGCCTAATCTGGGTTGCTTATTGGATATTAATCGCGATTACAGTCCTTCGTACGTATTTAGAGGTAGTACAAGTGTGGGTTTATCCAACGATTAATATTTTGATATTTAGTCTTTTCATGCTTGGACTTACTTATTATTGTGTGACAGGAGGATTTCGAATTGTTGCGGGGATAAGCTTTTTAGGGATAGTTATTCCGTTTTATATTTTCTTTACCTTTCTTTTTCCATTAGAATATACGAATTTTCGAAATTTCCTTCCATTCTTTAACCATTCGATTAGTGATTTAGCGATTGCTACAAAGGATATGATTTTAACGTATATTGGACCTTCAACATTGCTAATGTTTTATCCGTATATAAAAAACCCGGAAAAATCGCAAAAATGGGCACATTTAGGAAATTTTATTTCATTAACTTTATATTTATACATTTTAATCATTTCAATCGGTTTTTTTAGTGAAAAGCAAGTAAGTCAGCATATTTGGGCGACATTGTCGATGTGGAAAATAGTTGAACTTCCATTTGTTGAGAGGATTGAATATATCGGAATTACTTCATGGATTTTAATTATTCTTCCTAACCTTTGTATGTCTGTTTGGGCATCAAAGAAAGGGATTGAAAAAATTTTTAATCTAAAATCTAAAACGGCAATTATTCTTATTTTGCTTATCGTTCTTCTTTCAACAGTTCTTATTCGAGGCAGGGAAGCTGTACAATTCATCAATACATATATAGGGGACTTTGCTTTATATATTGTTTTTCTTTATTTACCTTTCCTTGCGATTTTGTCTTTCATTATAACAAAGGTTAGGGGGACAAAGGGTGCAAAAAGTTAAAAAAGCTGTTCTGCCGCTTCTTGTAGTATTTATGCTATCAGGATGTATGAATATTGAGAAAAGAGTATTAGACGATATTCAATTGGCTACTGCTTTAGGGTATGAATATATTGATAAAGATACGTTTGAAACTACTGTTGTCTTCCCTAATTTTCAGCCAGATAAGTCTGTGAAAAATGAAACAATTACAGCGAAATCGGTTCTTACTCGGGAAATTCGTGATTTGCAAAGCTTGCAATCAGATAAGCCATTTGTTAGTGGGAAAATTGAGGTAACCTTGTTTGAACGGAAAACTGCAGAACGTGGTTTAGCAAATTTGTTGGATGCACTTGAACGGGACCCGTCAGTTGGTGCTAAAGTTTATTTAGGTATTCTTGAAGGAAGTCCGAGGGATTTTTTAAGCAAGCAATATGGAAATGCGGACAATGGTATTTATTTATCTAATTTAATTGAACAAAACATTGAATCAGGATTAATTCATAAGACAAATCTTCATCAATTTATGTACAAGCTCTATGCAGAGGGGATTGATCCTGTCCTGCCAATTCTTGAACAAAAGGAAGGGAATGCAAATTTAAAGGCGTTAGGACTATTTAAAAATGACAAATTGGTTGATGAAATAAAACCAGATCAATTTTTTATTTTTAAAATTTTGTTAGAGCGGAGAAGTCAGCGTGATTCATATGCGATCCAATTTAAAAATAAAGGTAAAGCCTCAATATATAATATTAAAGCAACAAGGAAGTTTGAGATCCCGAAGCCTATGACGAGCTCCGATATTAATATAAATATAAAAATTAGATCCATCCTTTTAGAATATCAGAATGGTTCATTATCAAAAGCAAAAATGACGATGCTGGAAAAGGAAATGGAGAAAGAATTTAAAAAAGCAGCAGAAGATATGATGAAGGAATTTCAAGAAAAGGAAATCGATCCTTTAGGAATAGGGGAACAAGTTCGAACTCGTTCACGAAACTGGGATATGAAAAAGTGGAAAGACATCTATCCTACAATAAAACTAAACGTAAATGGTGATGTGGAATTATTAGAATCAGGAGTCATCCAATAAAGAATGTAATAAGGTGAATTTAAACATACTATGAGTTGAATATAGAAATACTTTCCTTTTACAAAGTTGTTGATAAACATAAGGAGGTAGCATAATGGCTTTTCACACACCACAAAAAATTGCACAGATGACAATAGATGCTGGACTTAGGAAATCGAATCTTCCACTTAGATCTATGTTGATTTTAGGATTTTTAGGTGGAGCATTTATATCGCTAGGATATTTGTTAGATATAAGAGTTACGGCAAGCTTACCTGAAGAATGGGGTTCATTTAATGGGTTTATAGGTGCGAGCGTTTTCCCTTTAGGCCTTATTCTTATTATTTTAGCTGGCGGGGAACTGTTGACAGGAAATATGATGTCCGTCTCAATGGCGTTTCTAGCAAAAAAGATTCCTTTGCAAAAGCTTCTAATAAATTGGTTTTGGATTACGATTGCGAATTTTATTGGTGCTGTATTTGTCGCTTATATTTTTGGACATATCGTTGGCTTAACTGAATCAGGTCCGAATTTGAATCAAACCGTTGAATTTGCAAGGGCAAAAATTGATCATACCTTTCTTCAAGCCTTTTTCTCGGCAATTGGCTGTAATTGGTTAGTCGGGTTAGCTGTATGGCTTTCATATGGTTCAGAGGAAATGAGCGGGAAGATACTTGCGATTTGGTTTCCGATAATGGGGTTTGTAGCGATAGGATTTCAGCATATCGTTGCAAATATGTTCGTCATTCCGGCAGCAATCTTTATAGGACAAGCAACCTGGACTGAGTTCCTCGGAAATTTTGTCCCTGTATTTCTTGGCAATGCAGTGGGAGGAAGCATTTTTGTTTCTTGCTTTTATTGGCTAGCGTATTCTGGGGAATTGCCACCATCAGCGAATAATAATGAGAGACAAGTACGAAGTAACCAAGATTAATGGTGGAATAAAATTATTTAAAATCTCATCGAGTATAGAGCCTTCTTTATATTGAAAAAAGGAACATATGTTCGTATAATATAAGGAGAGGTGAGCTTCATGGATAACTATGAGATTATGTTAACGATGAAAAAGTCAACGATATCTGGGAAGGGATATACAGAAGTGCAAGTGATGGATTTCAGTAGAGGACGGATTTGGTACATTAATTTCCATCAGCTTGAAAATGAACCACTACCAGAATCATTGCGTGAATTTGTCAGGAAAAATAGCAAAAAGATACTTGAAGGAAGCTGGCATTATAACCATTTAAGTAGGAAAAAGCGATAAATGTAGCACAACAAAAGGGTCAAGCCATTTAACAATATACTTGCTTGTACTTGATATTGCAGTCGGCAGACCCCTGTTTTATTTTCATAAATTATTTCTTAGTATTTAGATATTGACGGATTTTATCAACTGCTTCATCAATATTGTTCGCCTTAATGGTTACGATGTGATCAGCACGATATTGTTTAGTTGAATGTTCATATAATGGGTCATAATAATATTCCAGTAAATATCGAACTGCAGAATCATAGTTTTTTAATTCTAAATCTGTTTGTATTTGTTTCGCAATCGGTGTATGAATACGTCGTTTAATTCGAAGGAAAGCACTTATACATTCTTCCTGATGCTCCCATGGTTGATAGTCCTCTAAAATATGTTTTACTCTTTCCTCAATTGGCATTTCAATTAATAATTGAGTTCCACTTTCTTTTTTGTCGATAATAAAGTCTGGAATCATCACTTTTCCAATTCGCTTGCTTTCACCTTCAAATAAAATATAAGGTGAGCATTTAAGTCTCTCAAGCTCTTCGAGAAGCAAAGCGTCAAATGTTTTTTGGTTATGTGGGGTTAAACCGATTTGTCCAAATATCGATCCTCTATGCTTTGCAAGGCCTTCTAAATCAATTGTAGGATAGCCTTCGTTAGCTAAACGATGGAGGATTGTTGTTTTTCCTGAGCCTGTATTGCCGTTTAATACAAAAGCATCAGAAGTTATTTGAAATGAGTGAAGCTTCTCTACTACTGAATTTCGGTAATTTCGGTAGCCACCCTCTAAGCGGAATACCTCGATTCCCATTAACGAAAGTACTGTTGCAGAAGTTCGGCTTCGCATTCCTCCACGCCAACAAAAAACTGCTTTTTTGCCTTTAATTTTGGAAAATTCCTTAACGAAAGCAGGTAATTTAGCTGAGATGATTTCCAAGCCTCTTTCCTTAGCAGCCTGAGGATTGACTTGCTTGTAAATCGTTCCAATTTCAGCTCGTTCCTCGTCATTAAAGAACGGAATATTCATACTACCTGGAATCGTAGAATCAAGAAATTCTGATGGTGATCTCACATCGATAACAGTAAGGTCCCCTTTATTTTTTAATGCGATAAGTTCCGTAACAGATATGTCCTTAAACACTTTATGTTCCACCTTTCTGTCTTAACAATATAAAAAATCGGCATGACGGCCGATTTTTATTAACGAACTAATTTTTGGGAACTCACATTAAATAACCGTAATATGTCCTGAATTCTCCTCAGTTACTTCACCGATAAGTGCTGCTTCAACACCAGCCTTTTTCAATTTTGATACTAATTCCTCTGCTTCTTCACCAGCTACGGATATCAATAGACCACCAGATGTTACAGCATCACATAAAATCCATTGGTCAATTTGGTCCATTGTTTCTGGGAAGGTAACATCACCTTGTAAATGGGCAAAATTATTTTTTGTACCACCTGGCACAGCACCGGCCTCAGCTAATTCTCTCACTCTTGGAAGTAATGGAACTTGATCCTTGAAAATTGTTAAACCTGTTTTACTGCCTTTTGCCATTTCAGATGCATGTCCAAGTAATCCAAAGCCTGTGACATCAGTACATGCATGCACATGATATGGTTCCATCGTTTCTGAAGCTGTCTTATTTAACGTAGCCATCACCTTTGTAACAAGAGCTATTTCTTCCTCTGTTAGTAAATTCCGTTTAATCGAAGTTGTTGAAATCCCGACTCCAATTGGTTTAGTTAGAATTAATTTATCTCCTGGCTTCGCACCAGCATTAGTCCGAACCTTATCAGGATGAACGATCCCTGTAACAGCTAAGCCGAATTTAGGCTCCTTGTCATCAATCGAATGACCGCCAACAAGTGTAGCACCTGCTTCCTTTATTTTATCTCCGGCACCACGTAAAATTTCCGTTAAAATCGATTTTTCTAATGTTGAAATTGGGAAAGCAACAATATTCAACGCTGTTAATGGTTTTCCACCCATTGCATAAATATCACTAATTGCATTTGCAGCAGCAACCTGACCGAATGAATACGGATCATCAACGATTGGTGTAAAGAAATCGACGGTTTGAACAATCGCTAATTCATCGTTTAAACGGTATACACCCGCATCATCACTTGTGTCTAACCCCACTAATAAATTGGGATTTGGAACTGCAGGAGGCAGGTCTCTTAACACTTGAGCTAAATCTGCAGGGCCTATTTTACAGCCACAGCCACCTTTAGATGATAATGAAGTAAGCTTAATTTGTTCTGTATCAGACATGAAGAAAACAACCTTTCTAAACGAGTTATATTGTAAAAATAAATATATGAGAATTGAAAAAAACGAAGTGCTTTTTCGACAAAATAATATAATTGCACTAATAGTGTCTTATCTTATTATAAAACACTATTGTAGCAAAGTGAAATAAATGAAATGTTGTCGTATCCGTGTTCCCTTAAGTATTTCATAATGAAAAGCATTTTAAGATAATGTTGCGCATAACTGTGATATAATATTTTGTCGTCTATAAATTTATTAGGAGGATACCATGAATCAGCTTGATACAACATTACTAAAACAAACAAATCATAAGAAAACGATTTGGTTTGTCATTTCATTTATTGTTATCGCGACTGCTGGTTTACTTTATGTAAAATGGTGGCCCTACTTTAACAAATCAATTTTAGCAGCCAATACGCATTCTATTGGAGCTTCAATACTAGGAGATGGTTCAAATCAATCTCCTTTGTGGCAACAAGCATTAGAGTATGCACTTGCTTATTTCAATTCTGTATGGAAAGCGGCTATTTTAGGAATTCTCCTCGGGTCATTGCTTCAGGTGCTGTTACCAACGGGATGGCTACTTAAAGTTTTAGGGAAAACTTCATTCGGTAGTACGGCGATCGGCGGATTAGCTGCTGTACCTGGAATGATGTGCTCTTGCTGTGCAGCACCGATAGCTGTTGGACTTCGGAAGAAAAATGCTTCTGTAGGGGCTGCATTAGCGTTTTGGATTGGAAACCCGATGATTAATCCGGCTACACTTATATTTATGACATTTGTTTTATCATGGAAATTTACCGTAATAAGACTTGTTTTCGGTCTAATTTTAACTTTTGGCGTTAGTTATTTAGCGAATCGGTTTGTAAAAGATATACAGCCAATTGATATTGACCAAATGATCCCCGAGGAAGAAGAGAAAGGCAGCTTTTTAACTAGATGGCTGAAAAGCATGGGAATGATGGTTGTATATATTGTACCAGCCTATGTACTATCTGTTTTACTTTTAGGTGCTGGACGTGTATGGTTATTCCCACAATTAAGTGAAGCTCAAACGAATAGCATCCTTGCAATCTTGATTTTTGCCATTGCTGGCATGCTGTTTGTGATCCCAACAGCAGCTGAAATTCCGATAGTTCAAACATTTATGTCCTTAGGAATAATTGGTGGTGGTCCTGCAGCAGCGTTATTAGTAACACTTCCAGCAATTAGCTTACCTTCTCTCATAATGGTTGCAAAATCATTTCCTAAAAAGGTGCTTTTATTTGTTATCGCATCAGTCATTGTTCTTGGAATAATAAGCGGTTTTGTAGGGAAACTTATTTTATAGCTTAGAGCGTAATAGGGTGTCTTTAATAGAGACACCCTATTAGTTTTTCTTGAATTACATAATCGATTGCGTAGTTTAAATGGGAAAAATAAACGAGGTTCTTCAGAAAAGTTTTTATTATAAAAATCATTAAACCAACTTGACATATAGGAATTATGGGCTTAATATACAGTTATAAAAAACTTTCATAAAAGTTTGAAAATATCTGATTGGACTACCAAAGGATATAGAATCGTTGTGAATTATTCACTTCGTTTCTATATCCTTTTTTTGTTTAGGTTTACCTAAATTGTCTCGATGCTCCTTTACCATTCTTTTGGGTGTAAGGGGTTATAGGGGAATTTTCCAAAGGGAGTTTCAAGCTTTATGAATTAATAGAAAGCTCCAACTTAGCTTTTTGGTTTAGGCTGTTTTCCAAAAGCTGCTTGCTTTCCGCGGGGCGAGCGCTAGTCTTGGCAAAACAACAATCGTACCATTAGCTCCAAACAAACATAGTGCAGTATTTTTTAAAAAACTTATTAGATAAAAATCAGGAGGATCCTTACATGAATAAGGTAAAAGCAATGTTTTTTACAATAACGATCATCGTTACATTTGTAATCGCTGGTTGCTCATCAACAAAGGAAAAAGTTTCAGCAAATCAAGAAAATGAAACAAATGAGATTCGCATGGCAATTGATACTGCAGCAGGGGGATCCTTACAATTTCGTGCAGCAGAAGAACAAGGATTTTTTAATGCCCATGAGATAAAGCCACAGCTAACAAACTTTGCAATGGGAATAGATACTGTAAACGCAGTATTAACAAAACAAGCGGACACCGGGATTGCAGCAGATTATGTAACGATTAATTCCTTAGAAAAGGGAGACATGGTTATCATTTCAACGCTTACAAGGGCTAACGAAAAATCGGCAAGTGAGACACAATTACTTGCTAAAGAGGAAATAAAAACGCCTATCGATTTAAAAGGGAAAAAGCTAGGGGTTTCTAAAGGAACGGTCTACGAGTATGTTTGGGATCAATATTTGAAAGCGAATGAAATTTCTGAAGAGGATGTTACGTATGTACCTTATAGTACCCCTGATGAAGCAATCGTTGGAATGAAAAAAGGTGATATTGAAGCAGTTTGGATTGGGGGTGCTTTAACTGATAAATTTTATAGCATTAACGGAGTTCATCAATTAGATAATTTACTTGGAGCGGGTGTGAGTATTGATAGTTATCTATTAGCTGACAGGACATTTGTTGAAGAAAATCCGCAGGCCATTGAAAATGCATTAAAAGCATTACAGGAAGGAATTGAGTTTGTACAGGAACAAAAGGAACAGACAGCACAAATAGCATTCGAGCAATTAAAAATTCCTAAGGAGGATGCCCTTAAAGATTTAGAAAGAACAAATTATGTACTAGGCTTCACAGAAGAGGATGCAAAGCATTTAGAAGAAATGAAAAGCTGGCTTGAAGAGAATGGGATTTTAGAGGAGTCATTTGATTTGAAAGATAAACTTATGCTGGATCCATTAAAAAAGGCTGTTCCAAGCTTAGTGACCTATGAATAACAAGGAGTGAAGGATGAATGAGTTCAATTACAGAAAAGGCAATTGCGAATGTGCCGGCAATTTCTATTACTGGATTGTCAAAATCATTTTTAAACAATCATCATTATGTACTTGAGGATGTGAATTTATCAATTGGAAAAGGAGAATTTTTTATTTTACTAGGGCCGAGTGGCTGTGGGAAATCTACGTTACTGTCGATGATTGCTGGTTTTATTCAAAAAACTTCAGGTGAGCTTATTGTTGATAATGAAGAGGTTAGCAAGCCGGGGAGAAACCGGGGAGTGGTGTTCCAACAAGCAGATGCAGCGCTTTTTCCTTGGTTAACCGTAAGAGAAAATGTTGAGTTTGGCTTAAAAATGAAAAAAACGCCAAAGTCAATTCGTCACGAAACATCAGCTTATTTTATTGAGCTAGTTGGCTTGAAAGGACATGAGCAAAAGTTTCCGAAGGAGTTATCAGGAGGAATGAAGCAACGTGTTCAATTAGCAAGGGTGTTAGCGAATGACCCTGACATTTTATTAATGGATGAACCGTTCGGTGCTCTTGATGCTATGACTCGTCGAACAATGCAAACTGAGCTTGTACGAATATGGAAGGAAACGAACAAAACGATTATTTTCGTCACTCATGATATTCAAGAAGCTCTATTGTTAGGTGAACGAATTGGTGTGATGTCAATAGGACCATCATCAAAAATTGAGACGATTTATTCGATTCCTTTACCATATCCTAGACAGTTTACCAATAAAGAGTTTAATACGTATTATCAAAAGATACAAAACCATTTTGATTGAAGGGGGGATATAAAGTGAGTGTAGTAAATAGTGAAGTCGTAAAAAAAGAGGTAGCTTATCCAAAAAAGAAACCACAATTTCAGACGATTATCAGCAGGTTATTAAGGACTGGGGTAATTCCCTGGGCAATTGTACTAATCATTTGGTCATTAGCAGCTAGTATGTCGGATCCACAGTTTCTACCTGGGCCGATAGCGGTGTGGCAGGGTGCGTTGGATTTGACCCAGGATGGCTCTCTATTCTTGTATATGTGGGTAAGCTTCCTAAGGGTTATTTCTGGATGGCTGCTAGGAAATATTGTTGCGATTCCAATAGGTTTATTGATTGGAAGAATACCAGTATTAAGAGCTCTCGTTGACCCGATAATTAATTTTGTTCGTTTTATTCCTCCGCTTGCTTTTATTACATTATTCATGCTCTGGTTTGGCATTGGTGAACAATCGAAAATATTTTTAATCATGTATGCAACATTTTTCATTGTTACGATTAACACAATTACGGGTGTGCAGGCAGTGGAAGAGGATAAAATTCGTTCAGCCAGGAGTATGGGGGCATCTGAAACTCAGATCATGTTTCATGTCATCATTCCTGCAACACTTCCTTACATATTCACAGGTGCGAAATTAGCAATGGGCTCTTCCTTTATGGCTATCGTAGGTGCTGAGATGGTTGCGGCCAATGAAGGGATTGGCTATATGATTTGGAATGCGAGATTGTATTTTAAAACCGATTGGATATTTGTAGGACTCGTCATTTTAGGATTAATGGGATTTATTATGGACCGCTTATTTAATCAATTCGGAAAAGTGTTGCTAAAGCGATATAACGTAGTGAAGGAATAGAAGGGAAGAGGACGAAAATGAGTATATATCAAGATGAAAAATTTCAAGGTAAAATCGGAAAAACTATTGACGATTCGATTCCATGGTGGCCATTAGCAGAAGAATCCTCGGAAAAAAAGCCGAATGTTGTTGTTATTCTATTAGATGATCTTGGCTTTTCACAGCTAGGTTGCTATGGATCGAGCATTTCAACACCTGCAATCGATCGATTAGCTTCAGAAGGACTTCGATATAATAATTTTCATACAACCGCGATTTGCTCTCCGACAAGAGCGGCTCTATTAACAGGAAGAAATCCACATTCTGTCGGCGTGTCTTTTGTATCAGAATATGATAGTGGATTTCCACATAGCCGAGGGAAAGTCAGAAAGGATAGTGCATTGTTAAGCGAGGTTCTTGTTGATAGAGGCTACAATACATTTGCAGTTGGAAAATGGCATTTAGCACCTGGGAAGGAGCAAACAAATAGCGGACCGTTTGATAATTGGCCATTAGGTCGTGGATTTGAGAAGTTTTATGGATTTCTTCCAGGTGCTACGAATCAGTGGAATCCTGACCTAGTTGAGGATAATCATCGCATCCGTCAGCCAAAACCTGCAGAAGAAGGCTACCATATAACAGAAGATTTAACAGACAGAGCAATAACATATATTAAAAATCAAACCTCTGAATCTCCTAATAAGCCATTTTTTCTCTATTTAGCGTATGGAGCTCCACATGCTCCACACCATGCTCCTGAGGAATTTATTGCTAATTATAAAGGGAAGTTTGACAAAGGCTGGGATGTGATTCGAGAAGAATGGTTTACAAACCAAAAAAAGCTTGGCCTTGTTCCACAGGATGCGGTTTTACCAGAGCGAAACCCAGATATAAAAGCATGGGACGATTTATCCGCAGAGGAGAAAAGGCTTTATGCACGATTACAAGAAGCCTTTGCCGGATTTTTAGAGCATACAGACTATCATATTGGCCGATTTATTTCGTTTCTGGATGAAATTAATCGCTTAGAGGATACCCTTGTCATACTTTTATCAGATAATGGAGCATGTGCGATGGGGGGAGAAGAAGGGACAGTGAATTCGTGGCACGGTGGCGGTGAGTCATTGGAAGCAAAATTAGCACGATTAAATGAAATTGGTAGTCCTAAAGCAAATAATCATTACCCAAAGGGCTGGGCTTATGCTGGAAATACTCCGCTTAAATGGTATAAATCCTATGTGCATGAAGGTGGAATTAGAGATCCGTTAATCATTCGATATCCGAAAAAAATTAAAGACCCTGGTACGGTTAGAACACAATACCATCATGTAACAGACATTGTTCCGACGGTGTTAGAGTTATTGGATTTAGATATGCCAAATTATTTAAAAGGCATTAAGCAGCAACCTGTTCATGGCACGAGTATGCTTTATACATTTGAAAAGAATGATAAGACCCGTAAAACAACACAATACTATGAAATGATAGGGAATCGAGGAATTTGGCATAATGGCTGGAAGGCGGTATCTGCGCATACTCCTAATGGGGATTTTGAGCATGATGAATGGGAATTATACCATACTGATACAGATTTTACCGAAACAAATAACCTAGCAGAAATTTATCCTGAAAAACTGCAGGAATTAATCGAGCTTTGGTGGCAGGAGGCTGAAAACTATGGAGTCTTTCCACTCGATGGTCGAACGCTTGATAAAAAGCTAGCGGGATTGAAAAAAGTTAAAACAACAGAGGTTGAACCATCATTTAAAGTGTACTATCCATCACGGGCACCCTTCCACGGTTCAGTAGCACCTGATTTGCGGAATAAGGATTTTGACATTACTGCCGAAGTAAGAATAACTGATGATACAGAAGGGGTAATTTTAGCTCACGGTGAAAACAGTGGGGGGATAAGCATCTTTATTCAGGGTGGTAAATTACATTTTTACTATAATCATAAAAATATTGATAAATATCTCGTACGTTCTGATAAAAGGCTTTTATCAGGTGATCATCATTTGAAGATACGACATCATAAACGAAAAGACGATCAAGGTATGATTCGTTTATATGCAAATGATGAACTTATTGGTGAGGGGATAATCGGTCATATTCACGATTTAGGCTTTTTTAATGGCTTGTATCACGTTGGATATAATGAATTAAGCTATATCACGCCATATTACAAGGAGCCTTTTTCATTAGGAGATCAGTTAAAAAAATTAAAAATTATTACAGGCTCCTATGAAAAGGATTTACAGGAAGTGATTGAAAAAGAGCTCGCAATTGAGTGATTGATAAACTAATAATGGAACAGAGGCACTAGTAAACCTGAGTATTTATATAGGGGAACATAACATGATAATCGACCGAACAATCGGAGATTCCACTTGCATTTAATCTTCAATGCAAGTAGAATCTCCATTTTTTGTAGAGTAATGAGAAGTCTACAAATGTAGGTTTGTTATCAAAAAGAATATATATGTCTGATTGGACGACCAAAGGACACGAAAATCTAAATTTCGTGTTCTTAGTCTTTGTTTAGGTAACGATAAAAATCTTAAACCTGCGGGATAAGCACTCACGTATCCAGCTTTCAGTGCCTAGCCCGTCTTTGATATAAGCTAAAGGCTGATCAAGGCGCCCTGAGCTTTTGTTCATGAAACGAATTAGGAGGGAGCATTATTGAGAAATTACTTATTTAAAATTGTCGCTTTCTTGATTGTTCTAGTATTAGCCGGTTGTGCAACAAGTAATGGGGAAACGATTTCGAGTTCAGCAAGCGAAGGAAGTAAAACGAGCCAAGTTAGGTTTGGGATCGATGCGGGAATTTCAACACTTCCATTTAGAGTATCAGAGGAACAAGGCTATTTTGAAAAATATAGCTTAGAGCCAACGATAGCTAGCTTTGCCTATGGAATAGATACGATTAATGCACTTTTTACGGAGCAAACGGATACAGGGTTTGCAGCAGATTATGCATTATTAAATTCATTAGGAAAAGGAGATTTAGTTATTCTCGGGACGATTACTAGAGGAACTGAACAATCCAATCAAGATATCACACTTTTAGTAAATGGAAATATACAATCTGCTCAGGATTTAAAAGGAAAAAGGTTAGGTGTTGCTAAAGGAACCGTCTATGAATATATTTGGGCCAAATATTTAGAGAAAAATAAGATTGCTGAAAAGGATATCAAATTTGTTCCTTACAGCTCGCCTGATGAAGCGATCATAGGAATGAAGAATGGTGATATTGATGCAGTTTGGGGAGGTGGTGCACTAAATGAAAAATTTAAAAGTATTGAGGGGGTGAGGCAAATTGACGACTTAAATGGGGCAGGTGTCTCTATCAATCTTTATCTACTTGCAAATAAATCATATGTTACGAAGAATCCAAAAAATATCGAAAATGTGTTAAAGGCTTTAAGTGAAGGGATTGAGTACATCCAATCAAATAAAAAGGAAGCAGCAAAAATCGCGTATAAACAAATCAAGCTACCCGAAGCTGACGTGCTACGTGATTTAGAACATACGAACTACGTACTTGGTTTTACAAATGAAGATGTTTTGCATCTTGAGGAAATGAAAGAATGGCTAGAAAAAAGAGGCACATTAACTGATAAATATGAAGTGAAAGAGAAGCTCTATATCGAGCCGCTAAGAAATGCTTTACCTGAAGCTGTGACATATGAAGAATAACGAAAAAGATTACATTTTCACCAAACGAAATAAGAAGCAATTTAGTTTGAGGGGTATTTGAAAAATCTAACTCGGCTATGAGTTAAGTAAACATGGGAGGAAGTTTAAAATGACAACAATTCAAACAGAAGGAATCAAGGTATTACCTGTTGCAGGGAGAATCGGAGCAGAGGTTCAAGGAGTTAAATTAAGTGGTGACATTCATCCATCAGTCTTTGAAACAATAAAAGCTGCTTTAGATGAATACAAGGTTTTATTTTTTAAAGGTCAGAACCATTTAGATGATGCAAGCCAGGAGGAATTTGCAAAGCGACTAGGTGCACCATATGCACATCCAACTGTACCTGTAAAAGAAAATTCAAACTACATCTTTGAGCTTGATTCAGAGCATGGTGCAAAAGCAAATAATTGGCATACAGATGTAACATTTGTACCTGAAGTTCCGAAGTACTCTATATTAAGAGGCGTCACAATCCCTAGTGTAGGTGGTGATACCGTTTGGGCTAATACTAATACAGCTTATGAGGATTTGCCAAAGGGCTTGCAAAAGCTAGCGGATGAGTTATGGGCGATTCATACGAATGAATATGATTACGCACAATTTAAGCAATATGTGAGTGAAGCTGATGAAGTGAAAAAGAAATACCGTGAAATCTTTGAATCTACTAAATATAAAACAAGACATCCAGTTGTTCATGTTCATGCCGAGACTGGGAAAAAGCATCTTTTACTTGGCGGCTTTGCTGGGAAAATTGAAGGGTATTCAACAAGTGAATCTGAACGGTTATTAAGCATCTTTGATAGCTATGTTACTCGTTTGGAAAATACTGTACGTTGGCGGTGGACAGAAGGGGATGTAGTTATTTGGGATAACTTAGCAACACAGCATTACGCAATCGCTGATTATGATGAGCACCGTGTCGTTCGCCGTGTTACTGTAGGGAAAAACGTTCCAGTTAATCAGAGCAATGAAGCTAGTTCATTAATTTCAAAAAAATAGGAAGAAATCATTACAACGAAAAAGCTGTCGTCCTATCGGCAGTTTTTTCGTTCATTTTAGCTGATTAAACCTTTTATCTATAAACAAAGGAGTGGATTTTATTTGAAGGCAAATCTGAATCAATCTTGCTGTTCTCTTTCTAGACATGAACCGAATCAATTGGAGGAAATAAATGTGAAGCAAAATCCAGTTTTTCAAAAAGAAAAGATGGTGTTGCTACCAGGTGGGGAGTTTTTACTCGGCTCGAACGATAGTGAAAGCTCTGTGGAGGATGGAGAGACAGTCCGTCGCAAAGTCACAATAAACTCCTTTTATATGGATAAGTATGCGGTCACAAATGAACAGTTCTCTCAATTTATTAAGGAAACAGGCTATGTAACGGAAGCAGAAAGATATGGCTGGTCTTTTGTTTTTTATTCATTCATTCGTGACATTGATGAATCAGATTTATTAGGTTCTTCGCCACATACACCGTGGTGGCAAGCAGTGAATGGAGCGAATTGGAAATATCCTGAGGGGAGGAATTCATCAATTGCAAATCGACTAAGACATCCAGTTGTTCATGTTTCATGGAATGATGCAAAGGCATATGCAAATTGGGCAGGAAAGCGCCTCCCAACTGAGGCTGAATGGGAATACGCTGCTGCTAGTGGAGTGATTGATCGTACATACCCGTGGGGAAACGAATTGTATTTAAATGGAATACATCATTGCAATATTTGGCAGGGGGAATTTCCGTCGGTAAATAATGGAGATGACGGCTATTATGGAACAGCACCTGTTGATAGCTTTGAAGCAAATGACTTTGGTCTTTATAATATGTCAGGAAATGTTTGGGAATGGTGTGAGGACATTTATAGTACTCAGTTTGCGAGAGAAGCTGTCTTACAGATGGAATCAAATGTGAGGGTTATAAAAGGTGGCTCCTATCTTTGCCACCATTCCTATTGCAATCGGTATCGAATCTCCGCAAGAACCTTTAATACAGCAAATAGCACGACCGGGCATATGGGATTTAGATGTGCTGCAAATCATTTCTAAGGGGGACTGTCCCCCCTTAGCGAAAAATATAAAAAAATGAATGGATTTTTCTACTAAATAGAACATGGATTTACTACATTCTTTTCATTTAAACTTAGAGGAAAGAATCATTCTATGTCCTGTTCATTACAACAATTATGGAAGCGCTTAAAATGGAAGATAGTACTTGAGCTGAATGATAGGCTTTTGTGGCGATATCTAAATACATTTATTGATAGATTAATATGATAACTTACAGCAAAGCTTACGAAACATAATATTCATGCATATTTGGCAACAAGTACACTATCATGAATAGTTCGGGGAGGGAAGAAACGTGACAAATGGAGCACTAAAACAAATAGATAAAAGAATACCAGAATATGGCGCTTATAGCAGGCAACCAGCAGAAACATGGGAATTTTCCAATGTGACAGGAAATGGTGAGCTTGGGGCAATGCATTTTGGCCCACCACAAAAAGAAACAGTTATCGTTAATCATGCCGAATTATTTTTACCACTCGGTTCAACCGAGGAAATTCCTAATATGGCACCTTTCTTAGAAGAGGTTCGCAAGCTAAGTAAGACAAAGGGCTATATTGCTTCACATGAATATTTCATTCGTGAAGGTGAAAAATTAGGGCATACAATTGTTAATACAGATCCCTTTCATCCAGGAATATTTCTAACGATTGAACAACCATCGATAGGTGCAGTAACAGAGTATCTTCGCACTGTTAATTTTGCAACTGGTGAAGTATCGGCATCATGGAATGAGGGGAGCCAGCAATTTAGACGAAATCTTTTTGCATCACGTTCAGATGGAGCAATAGTGATGTCCATCTTCTCTAGTGATACTATTCCTGAGCTATGCTTATCAGTTGAAAAAATCGACCATGAATTAATTGATGCCACCTATAACGTCGAGGATACAACAATTAAAGGGCACCACACGTATAAACATGGCAACAATGGATATGAAAGCTTTGTCGAGATTGTTTGTCATGATGGTGATATTTCAAGTGATGAGCAGAGAATAACGATTAGAAATACGAAGGAAGTTTTACTTTTTATCAAGATTATTCCATTTGAACATCTTGATAAGACTCTATTAAATTCGAAGCAGCTCTTTCCGATTGAAAAAAGCTATTTACAGCTACTTAACAGGCATAAAGAAATTCATGGTGAAATGTTTCATCGTGTTGCAATCGATTTAAACGGAGGAAATCGGCGTTATTGGAGCTCAGAAGATTTATTTGATGAAGTTCGGAAAACGAATCAGCTATCTCTTGCGTTAGTAGAAAAAATGTTCTATGCGGGAAGATATATGTTTATTTCAAGCTCAGGGCTGCGACCACCTAATTTGCAAGGAATTTGGACGGGAACGTGGACACCTTCCTGGTCTTCTGACTATACATTAGATACAAATCTTCAATTAGCAATGGCATCGGTGTTTAGTGGGAATATGCTCGAGGGATTCAAACCATACGTTACATTATTGGAACGATATTTGGACGATTTCAGATACAATGCAAAAAGAATGTTTGGCTGCCGTGGGATATTATCAGGAGTTCGCGCTTCTACCAGTGGAAAACATCTTCATTGGGGTGATTCAAGCTGGGGGAACCGCGAATGTGACATCTTTTTTGGTGCCTTTTGGACATGTGGTGCAGGCTGGCTAGGACATTTTTTATATGAATATTATTTATATACTGACGACAAGGCATTTTTACAAAATTATGTCGTCCCTTTCTTAAAGGAGGTTGTGCTCTTTTATGAAGACTTCCTTTATTTTGATGAAGCAGGGAAATATGTATTTAATCCGTCATATTCTGCTGAAAATGGAATCGCTGCGAATAGTACACAGGATATTGCTGTTGCCAAAGAGGTACTAACAAATCTTATCTCAGCATGTAAGGAGCTTAACATCGACAATGAGGAACTTCCGAAATGGGAGAAAATGCTTGAGCAATTACCTCCATATTTAATTAATGAGGAGGGGGCATTAAAAGAATGGGCTGTTTGGGATCATGGTGAAAATTATAACCATAGACATTATTCTCATCTTTATCCGATCTTTCAAAGCTATGAGTTTTCAGAAGAGAAGACACCTGAGCTTTGGAAGGCATCAAAGGTTGCTTTAGAGAAGAAGCTCGAGCATTGGCTCTACAATCCCCATACTGATACATCCTCACATGGACGCATGCATGCCGGGTTATCAGCAGCAAGGTTTGGAATGGGGGACACAGTCTGGGATATTTTACGAATGATGGCAGCTGGTGGTGCAATCTATCCGAGCATGATGACTGCTCATTATGATCATTATCATGTGTTTAATGTCGATGCAAATGGGGCGATTCCTGAATTAATTCATCAGTTGCTTTTATTTTCATTCCAAGGAAGGTTGGACGTATTACCAGCTTTACCGAATGCGCTAATGCAAGGGAAGATTAACGGAACTTTATGCCGCGGCCAAATTTATGTTAATGAGCTTGCATGGGATTTGCAAGAGAAAAAGAAAATTGAACTAACGATTACATCTAAAAAGGACCAGGAGCTTTTAGTAAGAATAAAAAGAAATGAGCGATGAACCTTATAGCAACGGAGCAAGCTTTTAAAGCTGAGGCTGGCTGGAAAGTCTCGCTTAATAAAAATAAACAAACAACTTTAACATGGATTAAAGAGGAGTAAAGATAAAAATTCATAGATAAAGGTGGACATCCTATGGAAATGAACGGCTTGATGGGAGGATTTTATAAATTTTCTGTTGTATTTACACGGCTAGTATTATTAAATATCATTTGGCTCATTTTTAATTTTCCAATCGTTTATCTTGTCCTTAGTTTAGTAGGCAGTGATTTTGCTAATCTACAAACAAGTGGCATGTTAATCGGAATTCTAACTCCGTTTGTATTTTTCCCTGCAACCTCTGCAATGTATGGGGTAGCTAGAAAATGGGTTATGGGTGAGGGAGATATTTCAATTGTTCGTTCCTTTATGACATATTACAAGGAAAACTATAAAAGAAGTATTCTTGGAGGAATCGTTTTTGTCTTATTTTGGAGCGGATGGATTGTGAATTATTTGTTGTTTTTCGAGCAGCAATCAACTCTTTTTATCGTCATCTTTATTGTGATAACTGCATTCTTTTTTACATGGAACGCATATTATTTTTCATACATCGTTCATTTTGAATTGAAGTTTATTCCATCTTTAAAAAACTCATTTATCCTGACAGTTGGAAATCCATTTTCAACCGTAGGAGTTGCACTTATTAGTGGTGGAATTATTTATTTAAGCTTAAGCTTTACGTTTATTCTTCCATTGTGCATTGGATCGTTAAGTGCTTATTTTACATTCTTATATTTTCATAAGGTGATTCAAAAAACGATGAGAGTGTTAGAAATGATGGATCAAAAGCTAAACTTAAGTCAACATGAAGAAGCTATAGATTAGTAACAATAAAGAGGAAAGCAAAAAGCACTGTTAACGCAGTGCTTTTTTGAGCCTTTGGAAATGAAAATTTAAGAGCAAAATGCTGCACGTCCTGCTTGAATGATGCTAGCAGTTCTATCCGATCATAGTCTTTAGTAGCTAGATGGATAAATTCCTTCCTGTTTCAATAGGTCTAGAGCAACTTTAGTTGCGGAGCTTCCGCCTGCTTGTTTATTCCCTTTAATATGAACAGCGAAGAAATACGTATTATCAGAGGTTTCAACGTAGCCTATAAACCAACCATCTATATGTTCACCATTCACAATAGATGTTCCCGTTTTCCCTGATAAAACACGTCCGTTTGCCTTATCTAATGTGATCGAATCTTTTACCGTTTGCAGATTCTTTTCATTAAAATTAAATGTATTATGGTAAAACTTACGCAATAAATCAACCTGCTCAACAGGAGATATTTTCAACGTGCCGTCAAGCCAAAAGTTAGTAACTGAACTTGTGAAGTTTTCGTTTCCATAGTCCAATTTATCAAGGAAGTTATAGACTTTCTTTTTTCCAACCTGCTTGTCAAGCGTTTGAAAATACCATGAGGTTGATCGTTCCATAGCAGTAAATAAATCCTGATCTTGATTCCATTCCTCATACTGATAAGGAGTTCCATCCCATTGCAATTTAGTATCATCTCTCGCAATAACTCCAGTTTCTAAAGCTAATAAGGCACTATAAATTTTATATGTTGAATTCGGTGTGAACCTTGTCGTACTTTCCGCTTTATTGTGGATCGTATACGTATCCTTCTTTGAATCGTATAAAACAAACCCTCCGGTAAACTCGCCAAAAAAATTAGTATAATCCTTGTAAATAACATTTGTTTTCGTAAATGCATGGTGCTCCTTATTAATAGCAAGAGCCGATAAGGAAGGAATGCTCATTACGATAATTGCTAGTACAAGGATGAAGATGAGAGCACTTTTTAGTTTAAGAATTTGTGACTCTGTTTTGAAATTGACGATATTTACGATGCGCTTTTTTACTTGTTTATATGAACTGCTCATTTCTGATACAGCCAGCAAGGAAGATGATTTCTGCTCTAGGGAAGCAAATTTTAAAATGACCTCTCCATATTTATATTGTGTTTCATTGTCAAGCGATTTTAAGACTGAGTAGTCACAATGAATTTCCATCTCAGTTTTCACTTCTTTTAAAAAATACCATACAAGTGGATTAAACCAATAGACAGCTCTTAATAGACAGATAAAATAATTTACCAGCATGTCGCGATGCTTACAATGAAAAAGCTCATGAAGCAAAATACATTTTAGCTCATCAGAAGAAAGCGATGAGCTATGCTTTGGTAAAACGATATAAGGTCGGACTAATCCAAAGGTTAATGGTGAGTGAACCAATGAGGAATATCCAAGGGTAACGTTTTTCTTAAAGCGAATTTCCTGCTTACATTCTTCAAAAACGGCAGATAACGCCTTATTGTTCACTTTTTGTAGCTCTTTTTTTATGGAATGAATTTTTCGATTGCTATAAAAGAGAGCGAATAACATGGCGATTATTCCAATAACCCAGATGATTAAAAAAATAGAATCGAACATTTGGAAAGGAGATTCGTTAATTGTCAACGAAAAGTCCTGAAGCCAATTCGTATTATTACTAGCAGCTTGAGCTGTACTTTCTGACCCAGCATATCCAGATAAACGAGAAGGGCTCGTTTTTATCCATGAAAAAAAGCTGTCTACATGAAATAGCTTAAAGGGAACAAAAGGTATAAGCAGTATGAACAAGGAAAGAACACTAATGGAATACTGTGCTCTAACTGTTATTTGGCTTTTCCCGAATTTTTTAATGAGTAGGATAATGCCAAAAATGATCGACAATAGAATATTACTAATCAAAAAGAGGGTAAAGAAAGAATCGCCCATGTTATTCCTGCTTTCTGTTTTTACGTTCTTCTAAAATTTGATACAATTCATTAATTTCATCATCTGATAGCTTATCGTTTTCTAAAAAGTTCAAAACCATTGAATTAAGAGCACCGTTGTAAAAACGATTTAAAAAGCTTCGACTTTCTACCTCTACATAATCACTTTCAGCTACATTTGGTGTATAAACAAAAACCCGACCTTCCTTATGATGATTTAATGCTCCTTTTTTAATTAATCTAAGCAGCATCGTTTGGATTGTTTTTGGGCTCCATTTACTTTTTTTTGATAGCTTTTCAATTACTTCATTCGTATTAATTGACGGGTGCTTCCATATTACTTTCATCACTTCTAATTCTGCTTCTGAAATTTGCGGTAAATTCTTCATATCAACCATCCTAAACTTACAAATGTAATAATTTTATTATATAGGGCGGAAAACATGTAGTCAACGTCGATAATAAGCTTCTAAAGCTCTTATGACAAATTAAAACTTACACGCGTAAGAAAAAAGTATTGACTTTAAAACTTACACGTGTAATAATTTGAAAAAATTACATATGTAAGTTTTAGAAGTGAAGAAAAGTAAACTGTAGGAAAGTTTATTTTTCTCATGTCTTGCAAATAGGAGGTACCGTTAGTGAAAAAGAATAAGCTGTTTTTCGTTCTGTTATTGTTACCAATTTATATTGGGTTAATGGTGGGCTGTTCAACTGAAAATAAACAAAGCGAACTGTTTGAACGCTTTTCTAATCGATTATCAGAGCAGGATTTTCAAGAGCTATATGCTTTTTTAGCGGCTGAATCGAAAGAATACATAACAGAAGAAGAGTTTGTTTCAAGATATAAAACTATTTATTCAGGGATTGAAGCCAAGAATATTCGGGTCACAAATGTGGATATCGATAGTGAAGAAAACATCATTTCCTTTTCGATAGAGATGGAAACAGTAGCAGGAAAAGTATCTGTCTCAGATTATCGGCTTCCATTACAAAAAGAGGAGGGTGAATGGAAAATTGTCTGGGATGAGAGCTTGATTTTTCCAGCTATGAAGCAAGGGGATAAGGTTAAGGTAAGTAGTTTGAAAGCAATAAGAGGCAGTATTCTCGATCGAAATGGGATACCGCTAGCGATGGATGGAGATGTCAAAACAGTTGGGATTAATCCAGCAGTATTTGATGAAAGCAATCGAGAAAAGAAGATTATGGATTTGGCGGCTATTTTAGATATTAGTAAGGAATATATTACGAAAAGGCTAGAGGAAAACGCTAATCCGAATTATTTTGTTCCAATTGTCGATCTTCTAGTACAAGACGAAAGGTTAATTAAGCTTGAGCAAAGACGGAGTGAAGGAATTTTTGTCAATGATAAGACATCAAGAGTGTATGTAAACCAGGAAGCCTTTGGCAGACTTGTTGGCTATGTTGGAAATATCAGTGCTGAGGAATTGGAAAAGCATAAGGATAAGGGCTATAAAAATACAGCCCTTATCGGAAAAGCAGGACTTGAGCAGGTTTACGAGGATAGTTTAAGAGGAATTGATGGCATTGAAATCTATATTGAACGAAATGGCGAAAAGATCGAAACGATTGCAAAGCAAGCTCCGAAAAACGGGAAGGACATTAAGTTAACAATTGACTCTAATCTGCAATCGACGATTTATGAGCATATGGATGGTGAAAAAGGATCAGCAGCAGCTGTTCATCCAAAAACAGGAGAGGTTCTTGCCCTTGTAAGCTCACCTTCCTATAACTCGAACAGGTATACAACCTATGTAACGAGAGAAGAGCAAAAAAGGCGTGAAGCAATTGAGTATGAAGATGAAGCGAACCGCTTTAGCAAGCTGTATTCACCAGGTTCTGTGTTTAAGCTAATTACTGCAGCAGAAGGGCTCGAAAAAGGAGTGATCGATCCTAATCAGCAAATATCAATACAAGGGCGCTCATGGCAAAAGGATCGTTCCTGGGGGAACTATAGCATTACGCGTGTTAATAGTCAGTCATCTGTCAATCTAAAAAATGCCGTAAAGTACTCCGACAATATTTACTTTGCAATGAGTGCACTTCAATTAGGAAGTGAACCGTTTATATTGGGTGCGAAAAAGTTTGGCATTGGCGAGGAATTGGAAATTGGCTACCCGTTAAGCAGAAGTCAAATTTCAAACAACGGAAAACTTGATGGTGAAATTCTTCTGGCAGATTCAGGATATGGTCAGGGTGAAGTGATGGTTACATCATTAAATATTGCGCTCATCTATAGTGCTTTATCAAATGATGGCAATATTATGGCACCATCACTCATTCAACAAGAAAACAAGGCTGGGGTAATTTGGAAGGAGTCTGCGATCTCCGCTAAACATCTTCCTACGTTACAGCAGGCATTTTCTGCTGTTATACAAGAATCAGGTGGAACAGCAAGTACTGCTAATATTTCTGGTGTAAGCCTAGCAGGAAAAACAGGGACAGCAGAAATCAAAGCATCCCAGGATGATGAAAACGGTAGTGAAAATGGCTGGTTCGTTGCGACAGATATCGATTCGTCTACAATATCGTTGGCAATCGTCCTTGAGGATGTAAAGGAAAAAGGCGGCAGCAGCGCAGCGGTACCAGTAGGTAAGGAAGCGCTGGTGGAATACTTTAAATGAAATTTTATTAGGACCGTTATATTTACCAAGATACAAGCTTGAAAGGATGTTAATTGGAGGGAACGCATTTGACAGAACAAACAAATGGATCTGAAACTCGTAAATTAAAAAAAACAAGATTTGTACGAATCAATGTTTTCTTTTTTCTCATTTTTTTGCTTTTTATAGCGCTAATTGTTCGGTTAGGATTTGTGCAAATTGTTCAGGGGGAGGAGTTTTCAAAGGAAGCTTCAAAGACTGAGGCAGCCTATGCAACTCTCCCTGCACCTAGAGGGAAAATGGTTGACCGTTATAATCGCGTTGTTGTCGATAATCAAAGTGTTCCTGCGATTACCTATACAGTTGATAAGGCAACAAAGACTGAAGATAAAATCAACACTGCCAAAAGGCTTGCAGAATTTATTAGCTTTGAGTCGGAATTTTTAAAGAAAGAGTTAAAAGAACGTGATATAAGAGATTATTGGTTAGTAACAAACGCTGAAAAAGCTAAGAAGCTTCTTTCTAAAAAGGAAATAGAGCTTGAGCCAGCACAAACCTATAAGCTCCAAGTTGAAAGAGTGCCAGAAACAGAGATAACAAAAATAAAAGAAAATTTAGAACAGCAGGAGCTTGCATATATATACAAGCGTTTCTCATCAGGATATCAATATGAACCGCAAATTGTAAAATCAACAAGTTTAACAGAAGAGGAAGTTGCAACTGTTGCTGAGCATTTGGAGGAATTACCAGGAATCGATGTAATTACTGATTGGGATCGAACGTATCCATATGGAGAGTATTTAAAGTCGATCTTTGGTGGTTTAACGACACCTGAGCAAGGTATTCTTCAATCACGAGAGGATTATTATGTAGCAAGAGGCTATGCGAGAAATGATCGTGTTGGTAAAAGTTATTTAGAGTACCAATACGAGGATTACTTAAATCCACGGAAAGCAAAAATAGAATACATTTCTGATAACACAGGGAAGATTGTTTCGAAAAAGGTGGTTGATGAAGGACAAAGGGGTCATGATTTAAAGCTATCATTTGATATGGAGCTACAAATTGCAGTAGAAAAGATTGTAGAGGAAGAGTTAGTATTGGCGAGTGGTAGTCATAAATTAATGGACCGTGCATTTGTCGTTATGATGGATCCGTCCCAAGGTGACGTGTTGGCAATGGTAGGTAAACAGCTTGACCCGAAAAATCGTAGCAATGTCCTTGATTTTGCATATGGTGCATTTTCAACACAATATGAAGCGGGTTCAACTGTAAAAGGTGCAACAGTTCTTTCAGGCTACCAGGATGGAATGCCACATGGACAAACATTTTATGATGCACCGATTTATTTAAAAGGAACACCAGAGAAGAAATCCTTTAGTGCATATCCATTAGGGTTAATGACAGATTTAACCGCATTGCAGGAATCTTCAAACGTATACATGTTCTTTGTCGCGATGAAAATTGCTGATATCACATATGTGAAAAATGGACCATTTAATGCTAGTTTAGAAGATTTTCAAAAACTAAGAAATTATTTTGCCCAATTTGGCTTAGGCGTCCAAACGGGTATTGATTTGCCACAGGAATCATCTGGCTTGCAAAACCCACCAGATGAAGCGGGGAAGCTTTTAGATATTTCGATTGGACAATTTGACACATATACTCCATTGCAATTAGCACAATATGTCTCTGTTATCGCAAACGGTGGTTCACGTATTCAGCCGCGAATTGTCACAAGCATCCATGAACCTAGTGAAGATTCAGAGCTTGGACCAATTGCTGTTAACAAAGAAGCGGAAATATTAAACAGAGTAAATAATACAGCAAGTGATATTGAGCGAGTTCGCCAAGGATTTAAGCTTGTCGTTACATCTGGGACAGCGCAAGGAAGATTTTCTCATGATGTCGCCGGAAAAACAGGGACTTCTGAGACCGCGTATTATGGAGTAAATCGAAAGTATTGGGGTGTGGAGACAAATAATTTAAACTTTGTCGGCTACTACCCATCTACAAATCCGGAAATTGCATTTAGTGTCGTCGTTCCGTGGGCTAGTAATGATAGTGATCCGATTAATAAAAGAATCGCGAATCGAGTTGTTGAAGCTTATGTTGACTTGCAAAAAAAATATGCGACTAATCAAGATTAATATCTAGATGATTGCGGTGAGCCATTCTTCCTTGATGGAGAAGAGGATTATTATACTCAAATAAAGGAAGTAAAAGGATATTGGATGAATAACTTAGATGAGGAATTGAAGCATTAACGTTATAGTTCGACAACTCAATTTACTAAAATGTAGAGAACTCGCCATCTTTTGTTCACCTTATTCTTAATTGGTTAGGTAGGTACTTTCTTATTAAACCTGAAAAAATGACCTGATTTTTCAGCTAATTCATTAGGTTTGAAAACGCTTCAACACCTCGTAGAATAGAAGTATTCACATTACGTAGAAAAGAGGTAGATTGATGAGCTCAACGACGAAAACCTACTTATTTCAAAATCCGGTGATGCCGTTAGAGGATCGACTCGAGGATTTGGTTTCACAATTAACGTTAACAGAAAAAATAAATTTAATGTGTCAATATCAAGACGAAATTCCCCGGTTAGGGATAAGGAAATATAAGCATGGGACAGAAGGTGCTCACGGAGTAGCTTGGCTTGGAAAAGCGACGGTCTTCCCGCAAAATATTGGACTTGGCTGTACATGGGATGAGGAATTAATGAAGGAAATCGGACAGGTCATTGCCGATGAAGCACGAATTTACTCCCAAAAGGATCCAGAAAAAAATGGACTTACGATTTGGGCACCAACCGTCGATATGGAAAGGGATCCTAGATGGGGAAGAACGGAAGAAGCGTATGGCGAAGACCCATATCTTACTGGGAAGCTAACAACAGAATTTATTAAAGGAATCCAAGGTGATCATCCAACCTATTTAAAAGCAGCTGCAACGTTAAAGCATTTTTTAGGAAATAATAATGAAGTTGATCGTGGCGAATGCTCCGCAACCATTGATCCGAGAAATATGCGTGAATATTATTTAAAGGCTTTTGAAAGACAAATTAAAGAAGGTAAGGTTCAATCCATTATGACCGCCTACAATGCGGTAAATGGCACTTTATGTAATATGAATCCTGATGTAAATGACATTCTTAAGCAGGAATGGGGCATAGATGGCTTTGTTGTGAGTGATGCTGGGGATGTATTAGGTTCTGTAAATGACCATAAATATGTTGAGTCATATGCAGAAGCTGTCGCTTTATCGATAAAAAACGGAATTGACAGTATTACAGATGATCAAGAGATTTCGTTACGGGCTATAAAGGATGCACTTGAGCAAGGATTGCTTGATGAAGCTGATCTCGATACAGCTTTAAAAAATACGTTTCGCGTCCGTTTTCGCCTTGGAGAATTTGATCCTACAGACAAAAATCCATATGCAAACGTTCCAGAGGATAAGCTTTGCTCACCTGAAAATAGCAGGCTTTCATTACAAGCTGCAAGAAAATCGATCGTTCTACTGAAGAATGAGCAAAATGTATTGCCGTTAAAAACAAAGAAAGTGGCAGTTATCGGACCACTTGCAAACGAGGTGCTTACTGATTGGTATAGTGGTACACCTCCTTATACAGTTTCACCTTTAAAAGGAATTACCAAAAAGGTGCAGGGAGACGTCATTTTTACAGATGGATGTGACAGAATTAAGCTTCGTTCGGCTACAACAGGAAAATATATTCAAGTGGAAGAGCATTCTCTTCATGTAAAACTAGGTGAGCCAGCAAATAATGCCTTAAGTATCTTTACACATAAAAATTGGGGATGGGGCAGTGAAACAATCCAGTCTGAGTACAACGAGAAATATATGACAGTTGACGAGCATGGAAGATTAACTGCAAGCTCTTTAGAAGCTAAGGGCTGGTTTGTAAAAGAAGTATTCAGTATGAATGAACGAAAAAACAATCAAATTCACTTATCATCCTGGGATCAGCAACCGATTGGACTTGATGAAAATGGCTACTTGAATGTTTGTGAGCAGGAGAAGGATTACTTCATAAAGGAAGTTGTTGAAAGTGGAATTGAAAGAGCGGTGGAAGCAGCAAAACAAGCAGAGACTGCAGTTCTTTTTGTTGGAAATAATCCGTTTATAAACGGTAAGGAATGCATTGATCGACCGAATTTAAATTTACCACCTGATCAAGAAAAGCTAATTCAGGAAGTGTTAAAGGTAAATCCTAACACAGTCGTTGTCATTGTTGGAAGCTATCCATTTTCAATTAATTGGATAAAACAAAATGTGCCAGCCGTTCTTTACTCCTCACACGGTGGCCAGGAGCATGGGCAAGCGATCGCTGATGTATTGTTTGGCGAATATAATCCTGCAGGAAGATTAAATATGACATGGTATCAATCTGCCGGACAGCTTCCGGATATAATGGATTACGATATTATTAAGGGAGAAAGAACCTATCAATACTTTAGAGGGAATGTATTATACCCGTTTGGACATGGATTATCGTACACAAGCTTCGATTATCAACATCTCATAATAAATGATACAGATAAAGAAAAAATCAAAATTTCAGCAACGATTGCAAATACAGGTGAGGTAGATGGTGAAGAAGTTATTCAAATGTATATAAGCTGTAAAACATCACGTGTTAAGCGGCCAATTAAAACGTTAAAAGGCTTTAAACGTGTTTACCTTCAAAAGGGTGAAAGGAAGGAAATTACTTTTGAATTAAATCGAGAAGAGCTTGCCTTTTGGGATGTTACAAGAGAGCGCTATTGTATTGAACAAGGGATCTATTCGATCATGATTGGAGCATCCTCTGAAGCGATTCATTTAAAGACCGAAATTGAAATCGATGGTGAAGTCATTCCACCGAGAAATATTGCTCAAAAGGTAAAGGCAATCAATTACGATGATTATCATCAAATTTATTTAGATGAATGTAAGGATGGTGGTACAAGTATTCGAAATATAAAGGTTATGGGCTGGATTGCCTTGCATCAAGTTAACTGGGAACAATCATTTCAAACCTTTAAAGCGCGAGTTGCTAATGGTGGCGAAAAGGCTTGTTTAGAAGTAAGAGCTAATACAGAAGATGGTCCTGTTATTAGTAAATGTGAGATTCCACAAACGGGCGGATTCCAAGCATGGACAACTGTTGAACAATCTATTACAAATGGAATGGATGTTAAAAATATATTTATCGTTTTTAAGGGAAGCATTCAATTAAGCTGGTTCCAATTCTTATAAAATAGTACGAGACTGACCGATAAATGACTGATAAACCTGATTGTCCAATGAGGGTGAATTTGTCAGGCCAGTCTCTTTTTAGTGGCAGGCTATGTAAATATTTATTGTTAATTTTAATGCACTGGGGATTGAACAGATAAATGAGTCTCCTGCATAGAGAAGCTTGTCAATGGGAGAGCCCCAAGCTTTCAAATACGAGAAGGCTCTAGACCAACCGAGGAAAGCAAATGCCTGAAGCTGAAATCAACACCCAAGCTTAACAGTTCCTAGTAGAAAAGGCTTCTTTCACTAATTTTGACATGAAAATGTGTAAAATATCATACAATATCTTTTTTTAATGAAGAAGGGTATCTAAGTTATAATAATATTAATACATCTATTTGAAAGCGCTTACTAAAAAGGGGTCTATATTTGTGGGGAAAAATCTTGCTTCAGTAATGATGAAAACAATTAATAGTATGAAATTACGTGACAAGCTTATGGTGACATTTATTGTTGTTGTGTTTATTCCTATCATGGTTGTCGGGATATTTTTAACCTATGAATTAAGAGACAATGCGGTAAAGGATGCGATTGAACAGTCAAAAATGAATGTTGAGCGTGTAAAAAAACGAACAGCCGAAGTTTTAAATGTACCAATCTATATTTCTAATAATCTTCAATTTGATCAAAAGCTAAGTAGTCTTGCAAATAGTTCATACAATACGACCTTTGAGGTTGTTGATGCATTTCAGGAGTATCAAGCCTTTGATTATTATCTCCATTATTATCCAGAGGTTGAAAATATTAAGCTATATATAAATAATCCAACGTTAATTAGTAATTGGGAAATCATTCCGATAAATGAACAAGTAAGAGGCTTCCATTGGTATAGTAAATCAACTGAAGATCCAGCCTATAATCGATGGTACTATCTTGAAGATGAAACGAAGAATAATAGGCAGTATTTAAGTTTAGTTAGAAGGATTAATTTTTTAGATTATAAAACATATGGGATTTTAGTTATGACGGTCAATCAACGTCATCTTAATATGATTCTTCAACAGGAGCCATTTCTCACGATGATAGTCGATGAAAGCAATTATATTATCTCTGCAAATCAAACAGAACTTATTGGGAAAAGCATGTATGAAATTATCGACCCTATGCATTCGATTACCAATGATCCAACGATTATTGAGGGAGACATTGAAGGAGAGCCCTCACAAATAATTATTGATAGCTTACAGCCTGAAATGAGTCAAAACCATCTTAAGATCATTTCAATTGTGACGGATAAACATATCGTAAAGGATGCTAATCGCCTAAGCTTGCTTGGAATTGTCGTCACAGTCGCAGGTATCGTATTCGCGATTGTTTTAATTGCTGCCGTCTCCTGGCTGTTATCAAAGCGTTTATCAAATTTAAGCCAAAATTTAGATCGGGTCTCAAAAGGGGATTTAACTGCAAGAATTGTTGTTGATGGTGATGATGAGATCGGGCAATTGTCAAAGCAATTTAATCAGATGGTTGAAAATATTCATCAATTAATCGAGCAAGTACAGGATGCGACACAGCAACGAAATTTGCTTGAAATCAGTCAGAAGGAGATAAAGCTGAAAATGATGGCAAGTCAAATTAATCCTCATTTCTTATTTAATACACTTGAGTCGATTCGGATGAAGTCGTATATGAAGGGTGAAAAGGAAATTGCTATGGTTGTTAAGCAACTAGGGAAATTGATGAGAAAAAGTCTTGAGGTAGGTGGGAATACAATTCCGTTAAGTAGTGAAATCGAAATGGTTTGCTGCTATTTAGAAATACAAAAGTTTAGGTATGAAAACCGCCTGAATTATGAATTAGCGATTGATCCACTTTCTGAAAACATCCAAATCTATCCGCTGATCATTCAGCCTTTAGTTGAAAATGCTGTTATTCATGGGTTAGAGGATAAAGAGGATGGTGGAACGGTTTATATAACAACAAGCGTTTCAGACAATGAGCTGACTGTCATTGTTGAAGATAATGGCTGTGGAATAAGTCAGGAAAAATTAGCGAGTATAAATGAAATGCTAAATAATCCTAATGAATTAGATGGAAATCGAATCGGTCTTCTTAATGTTCATAATCGATTACGGCTAACATACGGAGAGGATAGTGGCTTGAGAATTTCTAGTATTGAGGGGAAAGGAACAAAAATCCAATTTACTCTTACTGCGGGGGGATGAACATGTATAAAGTGATCATTGTAGATGATGAACCGATGATTAGAAAAGGGTTAAGAGCAATTATACCTTGGAATGAATTAGGCTTTGAGGTAGTCGATATTGCCAAAAACGGACGAGATGGTTATGAAAAATATCAACAGCATTCACCAAATTTAATGATCGTTGATATTAAAATGCCAGAAATGAATGGGATCACATTACTTGAAAAAATAAGAGAGGAAAATGAATCCATCCATTTCATTATTTTAAGTGGATATGCAGAATTTGATTATGCTAAAAAAGCAATAGGCTGTAAATGTGATGGTTTTTTATTAAAGCCATTAGATGAGGAGGAACTCATTACACATTTAAAGGGGATTTTTCAAAAGCTACAAAATGAAAAACAGCT
Source organism: Metabacillus niabensis (assembly GCF_902829255.1). Taxonomy (GTDB): domain Bacteria; phylum Bacillota; class Bacilli; order Bacillales; family Bacillaceae; genus Metabacillus; species Metabacillus niabensis. Next base: position 48,614 of record NZ_CADEPK010000032.1, read on the forward strand.
CTATCATTTATTGAACGAGGACAAGGAAAACATGCGTGAGGAATTTATGCGAAAGCTTGTCCTCTCGAAACATAGCGAAATTGGAGAAGATGTAAAGAGGCTGGCAGATTACTATCAGGTAAGTTCTGATACGTATCAAACGGCGATCCTTTCCATAAACGATGAGGAAATAAGCGCAAAGGTAAAGAGCATTATAGAAGCATCAAAGCGAGGATTTGTTATTGAAAAAAGTGAATATTTAATCCTATTCTTTCTAGACGATTTTCTCTCAAAGCATCGAACAAATATATCTTTCCATCAGCTAATTCTATTAATAAAGGAACAGCAATTATATGCTGCGATCGGGGATGCGGTCAATCGAATCGAAGACATTCCCGATTCATATCAGTCTGCACTAGCAATATTTGAAAGGAAATTTTTCTATCCAAAAGGAAAGCTGCTATCAAGCAAGGAGCTTAAGGCTACATTCCAAGTAAATGATGAGCAGGGAACTAAAATTTCAATCGATTCATATGTTGAGCGTTTATACTATTCGATGGATATCGTTAATATGGCTGCATGTGAAAAAATTACAAATGAGCTTTTTGAAGAGTTAAGCCACCACGATAATAGTGAACTGGACGTGAAAAAAATAATTTTTCACATATATACAAATACAATAAATAAGCTGCTCCTTGCCAATCCGGATTTAAAATCTTTACATTCATTTATAACGAGTGCAGGAGATCTATTTGAGATGCAAAGCATTCCTTGTATAAAGCAATACTTCCTTAAGCAAATAAACCAAATTCTCTCTATGCTTGATAATGGAGAGACAGATGTAACATTAAAAAAACTAATTGATTTAATCCATAAGGAATATAATCAGAGCTTACGTTTGGAAACATTAGCTGATGTTTTCAATTATAATAGCGCTTATTTAGGTAAGCTTTTTAAAAGCTATACAGGGGAATATTTTAATACGTACTTAGATAAGGTAAGGATTGAAAATGGAAAAAAACTATTAGAAAAGGGCTATAAAGTATATGAAGTTGCTGAAAAGGTTGGCTATGCTAATGTCGATTATTTTCATCGGAAATTTAAAAAATATGTTGGAATTTCACCTTCATCTTTTCGCAAAGAAGGGTAAGGGGGAGTTCCATAAATGGTCTGACTTTAAACAAAATAAGATGGAAATTGGGTCTGATCCTTTACTATAGGTCAGGCTCTTTTTCTAGGTCATGTAAAAGAATATTGTTGATCGAAAGGGGTGTGTAAGTCTCCTGTTTAGAGAATCATGTCAAAGGGAGGCCACAGACACTTCAGCAGAGAGTCTTAAGAGCCGACCACAGAACTGAATTCTTGCAGTGGAAATAAAAACAAAGTTTCAGAGCATTTTCGGAAATGATAAAGCAGCTTTTACCCTATAGATTAAATAAGTTTCATCGTTTCGATAATCGGACACACGCCTGAATATCTGATTATTAATCTATAATTTTGACCTGATTTCTCTTAAAATCTATCAGGTATTGAAGTTAGTAAAACTTAGCTATCATAAAAGTACAGATATGGAGGGGGGATAACGTGGAAGTCATAAAAGAGAAAGCGCATTCAGAGATAGTAACACCAAAGAAAAAAAGAAGCTTTTGGCGGATGTTTAAGCAGCAAAAATATTTATATTTAATGTCACTGCCCTTTGTCATATGGGTGATTGTCTTTCATTATTTTCCGCTATGGGGCTGGACAATGGCGTTTCAAAATTATCGTCCAGGCTTAACGTTTTTTGAGCAGGAATGGGTTGGCTTTGAGCATTTTATTGCTTTATTCCAGGATGAGCGGTTTTATCTCGTATTACGAAATACCCTTGCGATGAGTATTATGGGATTACTTTTAGGATTTACAGTGCCGATCCTATTTGCAGTGCTATTAAATGAAGTTAGAAAAAAAGCGTTTAAAAGCATTGTTCAAACAGTCTCTTACTTACCGCATTTTGTGTCATGGGTCGTTGTTGCAGGTATTGTAACAAAAATGCTTTCAATCGATGGTGGAATTGTAAATCAGCTCCTTACATCAACAGGGCTAGTCGATGAACCAATTCAATTTATGACAAAGGGAGAATGGTTTTGGATAATTGTCACTTTGTCTGATTTATGGAAGGAAATGGGCTGGAACTCGATTATTTTCCTTGCAGCGATGGCCGGGATTGATCCGCAATTGTACGAAGCGGCAAAGGTTGATGGGGCAAGCAGATGGAGACAAATCTGGCATATTACACTTCCTGGTATTAGACCAACGATTTTAGTTGTCCTTATTTTATCAATTGGTCATTTAATTACGATTGGCTTTGAAAAGCAATTTTTACTCGGTAATTCAACTGTTGTTGATTACTCAGAGGTTTTAGATTTATATGCGTTAAATTACGGGATCGGTTTAGGCAGATTTTCTTACGGAACCGCGATTGGAATTTTTAATTCACTTGTCAGTATTATTCTACTTTTCCTGGCAAATGGAATTTTCAAAAGGTTTACAAATCAAAGCGTAATGTAAGGGAGGAAGTATCGACATGAAGCAAAAATCAACAATTACGGCAAAATGGGACGATCGAATCTTTGATACTTGTAATTACATTTTCCTAACTCTCGTGTTTATCGTTACGCTTTATCCTTTTTTAAATGTACTTGCAATTTCCTTAAATGATTCAACAGATACAGTGCGTGGTGGAATATACATTTGGCCACGAGAGTTTACACTTGATAATTATAAAGCGATTTTTGAATATGACTACTTAGTGACTGGATTTTTCAATTCTGTTTTAAGAACGGTCATTGGAACAGCACTCGGTGTTTTATCTTCAGCAATGGTAGCCTTTACATTAAGCAGGGCAGATTTCCAAGGGAGAAAATTTGTTTCGACTATTCTTGTTTTAACATTATATTTCTCAGGTGGACTTATTCCAGGGTATATGCTGATGAGGGAGCTTTCATTAATCAATTCATTTTGGGTATATGTCCTACCTGGAATGGTCAATGCATTTAATATCATTATTGTTCGTTCATTTATGGATGGACTGCCATATTCGTTACAGGAATCAGCAAAGATTGATGGGGCAAATGATTTCTCCATATTTTGGAGAATTGTTTTACCTTTATGTACGCCTGTATTAGCAACGATTGCTCTATTTGTTGCTGTTGGTCAATGGAATTCATGGTTTGATACGTATCTTTATAATAGTTCAAATCCAAGCTTAACAACTTTACAATATGAGCTAATGAAAATTTTACAAAACACGACTATGGGTGCCGCTGATGCGAACCAATTCAGAGGAACAACAGGGGAAGCAGCAGCAGCAAAGGTTTCACCTGAATCGATTAAAATGGCCATTTCAATGGTAACGATTATCCCGATATTACTCGTTTATCCGTTTGTACAACGATTTTTTGTTCAAGGGATGACATTAGGTGCTGTAAAAAGCTAAGGTTTATGTGAAACAAAGTATAAGCAGCAGAAGAGAAGGTTCTACTAGGACTAACTTAAGCTTTTCCTGAAACAGATATAAACACTTGTAATGTTTGGTTAATCCAGGTAATCCTGTTAACACTAATAAAGGTATAGAGGGGAGAAATAACAATGAAAGGGAAATACACAAGAGTCACATTAAGCATGCTGCTAGCGCTCGTATTATTTCTAGTGGGATGTAACAGCAATGAAAAAACGGTAAAAGAAGATTCGAGCAGTAATTCAGACGAGCCTGTTACATTCACATTGTTTAGTGCTGATCCACATTCTCAATGGGATAATATGGAGAGCCCAGTTAGTAAAAAGGTAATTGAAGAAACTGGTGTAACCATTAATGCAGAATTTGATGTAAGTGGTGGCGAACAAAAAATTCCGTTAATGGCTGCTAGTGGTGAATATCCAGACTTTATTCTGCCAAAAGGCTCTGCGAGTACGTTAGTTGATGCAGGGGCATTTATTGATTTAACAGATTTAATTGATAAGCATGCGCCAAATTTAAAAAAGATATATGGAGAATATATTGATCGATTAAAATGGAGTAAGGAAGATCCGTCCATTTATATCCTGCCAACTTCTGCAGTTGATCATACGTATTGGGCACCAGGAAATGGCTTTATGCTTCAGCATGATGTTGTAAGAGATTTAGGCTACCCGGAAATTAGAACAGTGAAAGATTTTGAAAACGCAATCAAGGAATATATGAAAAAACATCCAACAATCGATGGACAGCCAACGGTTGGGTTATCTTTATTGGCTGATGATTGGAGAATCCAAATTTCGACAACAAATCCAGCGTTTTATGCAACAGGTGCCTCTGATGATGGTGAATTCTACATTAATCCAGAAACACATGAAGCTACGATGCATTATCGCCGTCCAGAAGAAAAGGAGTACTTTAGATGGTTAAATCATATGAATGCTGAAGGATTACTTGATCCTGAAAGCTTTGTCCAAAAGTATGACCAATATTTAGCGAAAATTTCCTCAGGGCGAGTTCTTGGACTTATCGACACTGATTGGGAAGTAGCAGATGCACAACGCGCATTAAGAGAAGCAGGTAAGGAAGAAAGAATGCATGGTATGTATCCTGTAACCTTAACTGAAGAATATAAACACCATAATTTCCAAGACACTGGCTATCTCGGTGGCTGGGGAATTGGCATTAGCGTTGATTGTGAGGATCCAGTTCGTGCTATTAAGTTCTTAGACTTTTTAGCATCTGAGGAAGGGCAAATTTTACAAAATTGGGGAATTGAAGGGGAAAACTACGAAATCGTTGATGGGAAACGTATTATTCCTGAGGAAGAGATGAATGAACGTAATAACAATGCGAACTATGTAAAAGAAACAGGTGTCGGTGTATTAAAAGGCTTTGCTCCTTATTATGGTGATGGTGTGACTGATTCGACTGGTCAAACATATACAATTGCAAGTCCTGAGCAAATTAAAGATGCCTATACAGAAACGGAAAAAGAAGTATTAAAAAATTACGGTGTTGAAATGTGGAAGGATTTATATCCACAAAAAGAAGAATTCCCTGTTAAGGAATGGGGAGCTGCTTTCAATATTCCAGTTGAAGCAGGATCAGATTTAGAGTTAGTCATGCAAAAATGCTTAGATATTGTGAAAAAACGTATCCCAGAAGCAATTCTTGCAGACCCAGATGATTTTGATAAAGTATGGGATAAATTTATGAAAGACTTAGAGAAGGCTGGAGTTGAAGATGCCGAAAAGGCTTATACGGAGCTAGTAAAAGAACGTGTTGAGCTTTGGAATAAGTAAAAGTAGAAATCAAAGAGGATAATATCTTCTCAGATTGAAGACAAAGGGTATTAGGGAATGAGCGTATTCCTTAATACCCTTTTTTATTTTTGTCATGATGATTTGATGTGGTATTAAGATGAAAAAAAGACAGGAAATTTATGTTAGAATATAAAAATGGGAATAATTGCTCATTTTCCGTTAAAGAGCAGGATCATTTATTCAAAAATAGATTACAGGAAAGGTAGTATTTTAATGAAAAAAAATCAAATGTTTTTAATCGGAATGTCAACAGCCTTATTCGTTATATTGGCTGCTTGTGGAAACTCCTCTGCTGAGTCCAGTACCACATTAGAAAAACAAAAAGAAAATGAATCAATTCAACACACTGACGATGATTCTTTTAACTCAGAATCGACAGAAACTGATTCAAAAAACGATAAAACTAACACAAATACGTCTGATACAAAAAATAATGTTACAAACAAAGTAGATAGTAATGATACAAATGAAAATGTGGATACTCCAGACAATGAAAATAAAAAAGAAGAATTACCAAAAAACAATACAGTAAGTAAAAAGGAAGAATATGTTACAAAGCTAAATGACACGAAAAAGAAAACCGACGAGATGCGAGAGAACCCGTTAGATGACTCTACATACGCTTTGAAAAAAGTGGAAGGCGATAGATACGATATTTGGGATGGTTTATTAAATGAAATTTACGGAGTTCTAGGGGAACAACTTCCATCAGAAGAGATGGAACAGCTAAGAGAAGAACAACGTGAATGGATAAATTATCGTGATAAGACAGCAAAAGAGGCATCTTTAAAATATGAAGGCGGTACGGAGGAACATCTAGAATATGTTGTAGTAGAAAATAATCTTACTGAGGAAAGATGTTTTGAATTAGTTGAAAAATATATGAAATAATTTGTTTAAAAATGTATATATAGCAATGAAAGAAATAGAGGATGATCATTTCGATCATCCTTTTTTCGAACATTCATATATAAATTGCTTCACACTAGCTTGCAAAAACGATTTTTATTCCATGATACAGGCATTATGCCATAAAAAAATAGCATTATGATATTCTTATATTCAAGCAATCATGGTAATTTAATTCTTATAACAAAGAAATTGAAATGTAAAAAGGCAGAATAAAATGTAAGGGCATACATTTTTGTTGATGGTGCGTCGATTGAACTAATTTTATAAAGGTTGATTGGAGCAAAAGTGCGAGACTCCTAAGGGATAAAAGCAATGTAGTTTACGAAAACAGCCATCTTAAAAATAAGCTTAGAATAAAGAACTTAATGAGTACAATCACATGTTGATTGGAACTTATACTTTGATTCTCTAATCCAAAGGGGTGGTATATATAAAGCTTTATAAAGTAAAAGAAAAATTAAATGATATAAAGCTAAGGAATAAGTTAATTCTTTCTTTTATCGTTGTTGTGTTCATTCCCGTCATCATTGTCGGAGGATTTTTAACGAATGAGCTGAGGAAGTTAGCGTTAGTTGATGCAGAGCAAGAGGCTGTAGCAAATATGGAAAGGGTGAAACAGCGAACTTTAGAAGTCTTAAAAGTCCCTGTTTATATATCAAATAATCTTTTATATGATCAGCGGTTAGGACAAATTGTTAACACCGATTATGAAGATTTATATGACGTTGTCTTATCGTACCGCGATTATAATATTTTCCAGAGCTACCGAAGCATTTATAAAAATGAAATTAGAAACATAAAATTTTATACGGAAAACGAGACATTATTAAACAATTGGCAAATTGTCCCTGTGGATGAAAATGTCGAAAATTCCGATTGGTATCGCAATGCTAAAAACGGGAAAGGGTTAATTCGTTGGGATTATATTGAAGATGATACAAGCAATGGTAATAAATATTTAAGCTTAGTTAGAAAAATAGACTTTGTTGAATATGAAAAAAGCGGTGTACTAGTTATTCAATTAAATACGAAAATGTTTAACCTCATTTTATCGCAAGAATCGCAACCAACAATGATCGTTGATGATGATAATAATATTATTAGCTCTAATCAAAAGGATTTCATTGGGAACAAGCTTCAAAATATTATTGATTCACAAGAAATATTAGCGGGTAAAACCGGAACCTTTCAAGGGATGACACAGGACGTTTCTACACATATTTTGGTTGATTCGATTCAGCTTGATAGTAGTGTAAACCATGTACGAATTATCTCACTTATTGCGGATAAAGAGATTGGACGTAATGCAAATATGTTTGGAAAAATGGGGCTTATCGTTGTGACGATTAGCGTATGTATCGCTTTGCTATTAATCTATTATATTTCGAAATTACTTTCAAATCGCCTCATTAGGTTAAGCTCTCAGATTGGCCAAGTAGGAAATGGCAATTTTAATACACATATTTTAATAGATGGAAAAGATGAAATTGGTCAGCTGTCTAAACAACTTGATCGAATGGTGAAAAATATTAAACAGCTTTTAAATGAAGTATATGAATCAAATCGACAAAAAACCCTTCTTGAAAGAAAGCAAAGTGAAATTAAATTTAAAATGCTAGCTAGTCAAATGAATCCTCATTTTGTTTTTAATGCATTAGAGTCGATACGAATGAAGGCACATATTCGAGGAGAACAGGAAATAGCACGAGCAGTAAAGCTACTTGGAAAATTAATTAGAAACAGCATTGAAGTTGGTTCACGAAATGTGAATCTTATTAGTGAAATAGAAGTAGTCCGTTCCTATCTTGAAATTCAAAAATTCCGTCATGGTGATCGATTGAATTATTTTATCGAAATTGACCCACAAACAAAGCAATTTCCGATTCCACCCCTTATTATTCAACCGTTAGTAGAAAATGCTGTCATCCATGGTGTTGAAAAAAATGAATCAGGCGGAAGTGTCTATGTTAAGACACTTCTATGTGAAAAGGGTCTTCTTGTTGAAGTAACAGATAACGGCATTGGGATAAGTGAAGAAAGACAACAGGAAATTTTCAAGGCGTTAAATGAACAAGAGGAAAAAGAGGGGATGAGAATAGGGTTAAGGAACATTCATCAAAGACTACAGCTTTCTTACGGTAAAGATGCAGGGCTGAATATTGAAAGTAAAAAGCATGTTGGGACAAAGATTTACTTTATAATACCGACCTTTAGGAGGAGTTAGAATGTTGAAGGTTATGATTGTTGATGATGAACCAACGACCCTTCAAGGATTAGTCACCCTAATTCCTTGGGAAATATATGGGTTTGAAGTCGTTGGAACTGCTAGAAATGGGAACGATGCTTTAAATAAATTTCAGACACTTTTACCTGATGTGATGATTGTCGATATGATGATGCCAGGTATTACAGGAATTGAGCTTATTCGTAGGATAAGAGAACAGAATTCTTCGGTTGTGATCATCATTTTAAGTGGGCATGCTGAGTTTGAATTTGCCCAACAAGCAATGAAGTATAATGTGAAAGGGTATTTGCTAAAGCCTATCGATGAGGATGAGTTAATCCACCATTTGCAGGAAGTAGAAAAAACGGTTGAGGAGAATGATGAATATTTAGAGTTAAAGGTAAAGATGATCCAAGAAAAAAAGGAAGCGCTCCTCCTTGATGCGATTAAAGGAATAAACAGCTTAAAGCTAAATCAATTTCTTAAACATGATATGAAGTGGAACATGTGTAAGCTCCTGCTTGTAAAACCCTATGGCGACCTATATTATCTGAACGAATTTAAAGAAACATTCATCAATTGCTTTGAACAAACGAATAGTGGATTCGTATTCATGTATGATTCAAAAATTGGAATTCTTCTCAATGCTGAACATATGCTTGCAAGGCAGGAGGAGCACCTCTTTGCTAAGGTTCAAAAAATTTGTCATGAACATATGACGAATTTTACAGCAGCAATATCGGAATCATTTGATGATATGGAATGCCTTCAGGAGGTATTTGAAAAAATTGTAGCGATAGCGGAGCGTCAATTTTTTTATCAGGAAGGTGTGCTATTACATGAACGTTTAAAACCGATTATTGAAATAGAAAAGGATCCATGTCCTGAAGAGGAAAAGCTTAATCTTCCATTATTCGTTGATAAGTTATTGTTAGCGATGGAGGTCGGAGATAAGCAAGCGATTAATCGAATCCTTACAGAGATTGCCCAACAATTCGTAAACAGGAACGCGTCAGAAAGTGAAATGAAAACGAATTTCATTCAAATCATTTCATCATTATTAAACAAGCTTATGTATGTTTATCAGGATATTCGTGAAACGATAGGGAATGTATTATCAAAGGTTTTCGAAATTGAGAAGCAACCAAATATTAGTAAGCTATTACTGTTCGCAAATGAATTACTATCAGAAATCATTGAAAAAATGGATGTAAATGATTCGAATATTTTAGTGAAAAAAATGATTAATTTAATTG